>JBFKNO010000163.1:0-6453 GCA_041629275.1 Nitrospiraceae bacterium | reverse complement strand
GTGATCGCCACGCTCGAGTACGCGGCGGTGGACGGCCCGCAGACGTTTCTGGACAAGATCGCCGCGCAGTCGCCCCGCGGCACCGCGGATCCGGCATTCGAGCGCATCCCCATCGCGGAGCGCCGCGTCAACGTGCCGCTGCAGCGCCAGAGGACGCCGGGCGAGACGCAGAGGCGCGGGCGATAGCCCGGACCCGGCCGCCGCCGGGACCGCACGGTTCTTCCGGTGGGTGGTGCGCCACGAGGAGCCCAGCCCCGCTTGTATTCGTTCCCTTCCACGGCACATAATTTCAAGCCATCGCGGCTTGACCGTCGATCGACCGTGCGGTCCGAGCCTCGGGCATGCTCACCAATCACGGCAATTATTCACCGCGAGGAGGTTGTTGTATGCGTCAGGCAGCGCGTTGCCTTGTCGTCGGACTGACTGTCATCATCGCAGCCATACCGGCGTTGCTCTCTGCGGGGAAAGATCAGGGGGAGGAGCCCAGTCACGGGATTTCACCGAAGCTCGTGGCCCAGTACGTGTACGAAGTGATCGAAGCCGACCGGTCGCTCTACACGACGCACGTGGTCGAGCGCATGAAGGACCACGATATCGTCCTTGCCGTCGAGGCATGGAGAGCCAGGAATGCGCTGCCTCTGCCCGCGCAGATGCTGATGCTCGCGGGGACACGCGTCAAGGAACGAGGCAGCGGGCTCCAATTCAGGCTCGCGAGCCTGTGGCCGATCTACGAGGAAAACGGGCCCGCGAACACCTTCGAGGAGGCGGGATTGCGGGCGGTGGCAGAGGCTCCGTCAGAGCCCTACACCGGCGTGGTCACACGGGGCGATCGACGCTTCTTCAAAGCCATCTACGCCGACAGGGCGGTGTCCAAATCCTGCATGGACTGTCACAACAACCATCTCCAAAGTCCCAGGCGAAACTACAAGGTGGGCGATGTGATGGGTGGCGTCATCATCTCCTTTCCCCTCGAGTGAGTCCCGCCGACAGGGCCGGGGCTCCGCGATCATCGTGGCCGCTCGCAGCGGGTCCCCCGTTGCAGGGGCTCCGGCAGAACCGTGTCCTCGCTCACGCAGGCCTCGTCGAGCTGCGCTTGAGTCAGCCCGTGCGATCCGGAAAGGTCGGCACCCGCGAGCACCGCACCCGAGAGGTTGGCTCCAGTCAGGGTGGTCGCGACCAGAAGTGCCCCGGTCAAGTTGGCCGATCGCAGGTTGGCCGAAGAGAGGTCGGCCTCCTCGAGGCGGGCCCGACGCAAGTCGGCATTGGCGAGAAAGGCCTCCTTCAGCGTGGCTTGATAGAATTTCGTTTCCTGAAGGTTCGCTTCACGGAGGTAGGCCCTCCGCAGGTTGGCATTGCGCAGGTCCGCACCGACGAGGACCGCCTCGGCCAGATCCGCCCCGGCGAAATCGGCCTCGGTGAGCACGGCGCCCCTGAGATCGGCTTTGACGAGGTAGGCTCCCGCCAAATTCGCGCGGTGCATGTTGGACTTGCCCAGGTTGGCGCGATAGAGCTTCGCCCCTTCCAGATTGCTTTCCGCGAGGTATGCTTCGTCCAAGTCGGCTTCGCGTAAATCCGCCTCGACGAGGGAGGCCCGGGAAAGATCGACGCGGCGGAGGTTCGCTCTGGCCAGCGTGGTGCGGCGCAGATCGGCCTTCACCAGCGAGGCGCCGTACAGATTCGTGTCCGCCAGGTCGGCCCCGTAGAGACGCGCTCGACTGAGGCTGGTGCCCGAGAGATTGGCTTCGTGAAGATCGACCTCACGGAGATTCGCTCCCCGTAACGACCCCATCCTGAGATCGGCCCCGGACAGATTGGCCCACTTGAGGTCAACGCCCGCCAGGACGGCTCCCCGCAGGTTTTCCTTGCACAGGATCGCCTTACTTCCCTTGGGATCGTCCGGATTCTTGAGCCAGGTGTCGTGCGCTGACAACACCTGGGCGAGGGCCGCGTCGCTGAGCTTCCGATCCGAGTATTTCGCGGCACAGAGGACCTGTTCCTCCGTGGAGGCTTCTGGAGGGGCGCTTTGTGCGGAGGGACCGGGGGCGGCGAGCAGGCAGACGGCGCAGGTCGCCAAGGAGAACAGGGCCCCGTGCAGTCTTGGAGGTGTCGCCATGGCCATGCCGTCCACACCCTCTGCCCTCGCTTTACTGCAACGTCACAAAGCTCGTGGCAGGGGCGCGCTCGATTCATGGAGGATACCGCATGCCTCACGGGAAGACCAGCGTCGACGAGATCGCGACGATGCCGATCGGCCGACGACTGTCCGCCCTCCCGATTCTGATGGATGGGGGGATGAGGTGGGGAATCGACGGCGGCGGTGACGGAAGAAGAAAAAGGCCCCGGGCCTTGCTCGTCGGTCACGTGATGATGACGAGGGGCCCGGGGGAGGACTGACCGAGAGCGGTCACGGCATCTGCAGCGTGTACCAGGTCGAAATACCCTTCATCCCGTTTCGCTCCACGTTCGTGCCGTCCCAGACCGCAAACGCGACCGGAAACGTCGACCCGGACGTGAACTGGACGTCGTTGGCATCGTCGGTCTTGAGCGTGCGCGTCATGACGACGCGCCAGCTCGGGCCCACGCAACATCCACCCTTCAGCGACCCGTATGACTCCCAGAGCCCGTTTCCCTTCACGTTCTGCGAGGTCTGGGTCGTCAGCGTGCTGAATCCGTTGGCGCTCAAATCCTCGACTGAGCTCGCCCGGAGCGTCGGATCGGACATGATGTTGCCAGACCAGATGCCGTCGTTGAACGGCCCCTCGCTGCGACCAATGCGGTCCGGGTAGGTCACGCCGCCCGCCGGCTCCTCGAAGTAGTAGTCCCAGGCCATGCTGGGATACTGGTCGTCGACGTTCCACATGGTCGCGCTCGTGGCGCCGAGGTCACGCTGCCACTCCGCGTTCCATCTCCAGATGTTGACCGTGCCGCCGGACTGGCCCATACACTGAAACGGGGGGGCGCCGGTCGCGTTCACCGGAAACTGAACCGCGGCCTGATCACGGAAATCTTGCGGGCCGATCGCGGTATCGTTCTTGGTCTGATCCCCCCAGTTCATCCAGACTCCGATCTCCCTCCCGTTGGTCATCGCCTTGACCATGACCGACTTGACGGAGATGTTGGGGTGCATCGGCGTCGTGATGGTCTGCCCGCTCAACGGAATCACGACAGCGGGAGCGGTCTCCCAGATGGGGTTGGCGCCGTCCATCGGAAGGGACCCGGCAATCTGCTTGACGGGAATCGTCACGGGCTGGCTGACCGCCAGGGGCACGTTACCGAGCGCGAGCACCATGCCGGCCGTCACGACTGCCGTGAGGGCTCCGAGCGCCAGTCGGCTTCGACGAATCTTCGTACTGACCATGCCTGCCTCTCTTTCATTGGGGGTGGTGACAATGTTTCGCGAGGTCGCCGGCTACGGGTCCGGGGACGTGGAGCAACGCGGCGACTCCCTGCACATGGGGCGCATTGTTCACACCTACCACCGGGCTTGTTCGCGGGCAAGGGCGAAGTCTCGCAACCTTAGACAGGCAGGCCAAAACCACGGCCGTTCATGCGGACAGGGACCTCGGCCGGTTCGGACCTGTCGGCCGGGACCCGCTCGACCTCGTGGTCGTGACGCCCGTGAGGCCGAAGGACTCGGGGGTGCACCGCCGCACCTGCTGGATCTCGGTCAGGACGCGCAGGTCCTGGGCAGCCAGCAAGCTGGCGCATGCCGCTGCGCCCTTCCCTCCGATGACGACCGGACAGAGCGGCCGCACCCGCGTGCGCAGGCGGTCAACGAGCTTGCGCATCTCCCGTTCCTTCAGCTCGAAGGTGCACGAGAGGACCGCGAGGTTGGCACGCCGGCGCTTGCACGCCAAGCGAAGCACCTCGATCCCGGTATCGGGTCCCAGGTAGATGACCTGCCAGCCAACCTGCTGGAGAAGCAGCGCGGCGGTCATGGCGCCCAGCTCATGAAATTCTTTGGGTGTGCAGGCCACGACGGCGACCGGTCCGGCGCCCTGCTGCGACGTGAGGGCCTCGACGAGCTCCTGCCGGACCGTTCTCGTGATAGCTTGCTCGCCCTGATTCCCGATTTCGCCGCGGTGCCAGAGCTCCCCAACCTGCCGGAGCACGGGAAACAGGACCTCGATCACGGCGCGTTCCATGCCAAGAAGGGTGACGGTCCGGTGGATCCGCTCCGCCGTCGTGCGCTGATCCGAGCACCGCGCGCTGTGAATGATCGCCAGCGCCTGCTGCCTCAGGCCTTCCGGCATTGCCGGCAGGGTCACCGGCGTATGGGCCATGCGCTCCCGTAATTTGGGGAGGCCGTCCCGAGCCAGCTCGCCGATGGCGCGCCCCGCGTCGATCTGCGCCTTGAGGTAGAGGAGAAGCTGCAGGTCGTCCTCCGTGTACAGGCGGTACCCATTCGGGCTGCGCTGCGGGTGCAGGAGATCGTAGCGGCGTTCCCACCTGCGAATGGCGTGGTCGCTCAGCCCCGAGATCTCGGCCATCTCTTTGATCCGATACCCGTGCGTCGTCATGAGTGCCTCGTCGTGCTTCCTGCCGGGCGGCGCCGTCCGTCGCTCATCGCGCGACACGACGGGGCCGGCATTGTGGTTTCACGAACAGCATGTGGACATCGCTGATCGAGCGCTCCGCAAACCCGCCTTCGCAGTAGCACAGGTAGAATTCCCACATTCTGAGGAAGGACTTCGGGAAGCCGAGCGCCTGGACCCTCTCCGCATGGGCCGTGAGCCGTTGCCTCCAAGCCTTGAGCGTCAACACGTAATGGGCGCCGATATCCTCCAAATCGTACAGCCGCAGATCGGTCGCATGCGCCACCGCGCCGCAGATCGCGCCGATCGAGGGGATGCAGCTGCCCGGGAAGATGAAGTGTTTGATGAAGTCCACCGACTGCCTCGCCTGCTCGTAGCGGTGGTCTTCGATCACGATGGCCTGCAGGAGCATCTGGCCGTCGGGTTTCAGCAAGTCGCTGCATCGCCGAAAAAAGGTTTCGTAGTAGTGGTGGCCAACCGCCTCGATCATCTCGATGGACACCACCTTGTCGTATCGCCCGACGAGGTCCCGGTAGTCTTCGAGGAGAACCGTCACGCGGTCGGACAGGCCCGCCTCGTCGATGCGCCTCCGGGCAAACTCGTATTGCTGGTTCGAGACCGTCGTTGTCGTCACCCGGCAGCCGTATCGCCCGGCCGCGTGGAGCGCAAATCCTCCCCATCCCGTGCCGATCTCCAGGACGTGGTCTCCTGGGGAAAGCGCCAGCTTGCGGCAGATCCGCTCGTTCTTGGCCAGGGATGCATCGCGCAGGCTTCGCTGGGGCTCTTCGAAGAAGCCGCAGGAGTAGGTCATCGTGTCATCGAGGAAGGTGGCGAAGAACTCGTTGCTGAGGTCGTAATGCGCCGCGATGTTGTCGCGGCTGCCCGATTTGGTGTTGCGCTGCAATCCGTAGAGCACCTTGCGGACCGATGCGGAGAATCGGGCGAATCCCCGCTCGCACTCGTCGAGTAGGGCGCGATTGCGAACCAGAATGCGGACGACGGTGGTCAAGTCGTCGCAGGTCCACCCTCCTTCGATATAGGCGCGCCCGGCGCCGATGCTGCCTTCGAACGCCAGGTCGGTATAGAACCGCGGATCATGCACGTCAATCGTGGCCTGCAGGGGGTCGGATGCCGTCACGGAGCCGAGCCGAACCTCGCCGTCTCCATCGACCAGCGTGATGGCTCCGTCGGCCAACCGGCCGAGCCTGCGCAGGAGGGCCTTCTTCGTGAGCTGCTGCAGCAGGCTCGGCCGCCAGGTATCAGCGGGTATGGAGCCGGCGCCTGTTGGCTCGGCCCGGTTCGAAACATCCGTGCCGGGGATCAAGAGCATGGTTTGCTCGCCGTCGCACGCGGCGCCTCTTTTTTCGGGTGTGGGTAAAAGGGGCAATGGTGGAGCCACAGGCGGAAGGCCTGGTAATAAATAGCACTGATGACCTTGCCGGTCATGAGCGGGTAGCGCACCAAGACGCGGGCCAGCGCGCCGGAGGAGATCTCGTGGCGCCGCAGTCGCATAGTCGCGTCGAAGAACTTGTGGTCGCCTTTCCGATTGTCCATGTGAACCGAGAGGGTCGAGCCGGGTTGGGTGAACCGCCAGTCGTACCCCACGTCCATGTCCATGAAGGGGGAGACATGAAAGGCCTTTCGAAACCGGTAGCGGTGCCGCCCGCCCCGTCCCTCGTTCATCTCGGGGCCCAGCACGTAGCAATGTTGCTCCCCCCACGGCGTGTTGTTGACCTCGGCCACGATCGCGTCGACATGCTCGCCGCCGGCGTCCAGGCAGAAGTAGAAGCTCACCGGGTTGAAGCCGTATCCATAGTAACGGAGATGGGTGAGCAGGCGGATGGGCCCCACCGGCGCACGGCCCGTCTGGTTTCGAACCAGATCGCGAACGCTCTGATCCAGCGGAACGGCGGCACGG
>JBFKNO010000162.1:0-6499 GCA_041629275.1 Nitrospiraceae bacterium | reverse complement strand
CTCAGCCCCCGTTGTGGGCCCCGGAAACCGAGGGACGGAAGATGGATCCCCGCGGACGCGGGGATGGCGGAGTGAACACGATGCGAGGTGTCCTCGCGGAGGTCGTCGCCGGTCAGGCTTGCAGGTCGTCGCTGACCTGCTCCTCGGTATCCGGCATGCCGTAGGCGATGAACTTGGCGTAAGAGAGGTAGATGGAGCTGCTGTCGCGCATGGCTTTGGCCCCATGCGTCATGCGCTCGATCTTGGTCGCGTCGGACCCCTCGGAGGTGCGCATGCCCGAGACGTGCTTCTCGAGCACCATGTTGTATCGCTCCATGGCTCGCTCGACCTCCCGATATGCTTGCATGATCTCGTCCGTCATCGGTCTGTCTCCTTGTGCGGGGAACGGGCGACAATACAACAGGTTCTTGCGAATGGTCAACTGAGGCGTCCATGCACGTTGGATCACCATGTCATGATGTGGAGCGGGCGATCGAGGAAGTGCTCAATCTTCGGTCCGGGGCGGACATCGGCTCGCTGGCCGCCGGGGTGGCCGATCTTTCGCGACTCTTCACCCGCGAGAAGCAGGTGCCCTCGCGCGACTACCTGACCGACGAGAAGCTCAGAAACAGTTATCTGGCCTACTTCTTCCCGGTCAATCTGGCGAAGGTGCGCGCCGTGCTCGGGGAGCTCCCTCGACATCAAGAGGGCGGCCCGTCATCGGCACGCGCGTTCCGGGTGCTGGATCTCGGGAGCGGGCCGGGGCCGGCCACGGTTGCCTGTCTGACCTGGCTGCACGATCAGGGCCGCGCGCCGCACGGGCCCGTGGAGGTGGTCTTGGTCGATCGCGCCGGGCCGGCGCTCGCGATGGCGCGCGATGTCATCGCGGCATGCCGGCAGGGTCAGGTCGCCGTGCACACGATTCGGGCGGACCTCGAGCGGCGTGCGTGGCTGAGGGGCTTGCCGAGCGGACCGTCCGGGACGTACGATCTGATCGTGGTCGGCAATTGCCTGAACGAGCTGTACCGCACCAGCCGGGATGCCTGCGCCCGTCGCGCCAAGCTGCTGGAAGTCTGCCTGGATCTGTTGCATCCCGAGGGCTCGCTGATCGTCATCGAGCCGGCCTCCCGCCCGGAGTCGCGGGCGCTCCATCGGGTGCGCGATCGGTTGTTGGAGGGACGGATCTGCAACGTCTACAGCCCCTGCCTTCGCGACCAGCCCTGTCCGGCACTCGAGAGGGAGGATGACTGGTGTCATGAAGAACGGCCCTGGACGCCCCCGTGGGCCGTCGAGGCCATCGATGCCCGCGTGGGCTTTATCAAGGATGCGCTGAAGTTCTCGTACCTCGTGCTCCGCCGGGACGGTCGGACGATCGTTCGCCGGCATCCCGAGAGCTATCGGGTCGTCAGCGAGCTGAGGACCCTGAAGGGGGAACAGCGGGCGTGGTTGTGCAATGCGGCCGGGCGCCACGAAGTGGGTCGCCTGGACCGGGAACGCTCGGAGGAGAACGCGGCGATCGACCGGTGGCACCGGGGCGCCATCGTGCGTGTCGAGGAGATCGTGCGAAAAGACGTGCCGGCAGGGGTGAGATCGGTCGGGCGGATACGCGCCGGCACGCGCGTCGAGCTGCTGAAGGCCAGCGAGGACTAGACTAGTCGGCCTCGGGTTCGGCCGAGCCGTGCTTGTGCGTCACCTGGTCTTCCTCGAACAGATCGGCCATGTCCTGGGCGATCGCATCGTCGTCGCTCGGAACGGAGATGAGCGGAATCTCCTTCCGTTCCTTCGGCGCTTTCTTGGCGTCCTCGCCCGCGGGCTTTTTCTTCTTGCTTTTTTCCGCCACGATGAGGGTCCTGCAATCGGCTCCCGTGATACCGACTATTCGAAGCTTTCGAGCGACGAGCGCTCCTGAAACTGGTGCCCGCACTTCTGACACGTCACGAAATAATGCGATTCGCGAACAGACATCGTGACCCTGAAATCCAGGGACACACCGTGGGCTTCACAGGCCGGGCACGGAATCTCCTTCAGACGATAGGGGATGTCCGGTTGGGTTCGCTGATAGAAGTCCATGTCCGTGTAGAGGGGAAAGTTGTAGCGGCACTTCTTGCAAACCCCCTTCCATTCCCCATCCGCCTGCATGGTGCGCCGGTCGATCCCGAAGTCGTTGGCCTTGCACACCGCGCAGCGGAGATTGCTGAGCCTGCTCTCGACCTGCTCCACGCTCACGGTGCCCATGGAAGATTCACCTTGGCTGTAGGGGGTTCTGGAGGATGCAGTATACAGCCGGGTGAACCTCTCTGCAACGCCAGTCAAGAGAAAAAGTGGCGCAAAGCGGGGGCCAGGCTCGGCGCGTGGCAAAAACATGTTGCATTTCTTTGCCGAACCCTTAGGCTGGACTCTGGAGGTGATGGACGGTTATGCATGCGATCACGACCTCGCTCGCAGTCGGGAACGTCGAGGACGCCAAGCGTCCACCCGCCTTCATCGGCGGCGTCCTCTTTCTCGCACAGGAATACGACATCGAAGCCCCCCGGGGCGTCACGTTTGCGAAGATTCCGCTGACGGAATTTGCCGAGGTGAGCGCGAGCACGCTCCAGGCAGTGATTCAATGGCTGGAGGAGCAGGCACCAGACCAGAAGCTCCTGATTTGCTGTCGCGCTGGCATGGGACGCTCGGTCTCGGTTGCCATCGCCTACCTCTGTTGTGTCGCGGGTCTGCCCTATGCCGAGGCCCTCGCGCTCGTCAAAGCCCGTCGGCCGGGCGCCACGCCTCTCCCCCACCTCGAGCGCACGATTCGACAGGTGCTCGAGCTCAGGCAACCGAAGGGCGAGCAGGCCGTCCCCAAGAGCGGCGCGCCTGGGGTGTCTGGCGCATTGGCTGAATAATTCCACCCGGAGGTCCCCCCTCGCCCTGGCCCTCTCCCATCACCCGTTGCGACAGAGGAGCAAGGGGTAACCGGGAGAGTGGAGGGAGAGGGGCCGAGCTCAACGAGGGACATGTCGTCATGCCAGAGCTGCCCGAAGCGGAAGTGGTTGCACGGCAGCTTCGCGATCGGATCGTTGGGGCGAGGCTCAAGGGATGGTGGATCGGCCGGCCCGATATCATCCGTCGGGGGCTGGTGTCCATCGATTGGTACAAGGATGCCAGGATCGCGGGTGTGGAACGCTGCGGGAAAAGCGTGGCGATCGCCTTCGCGCAGCATGCCGACAGGCGCTACCTCATCGCCGAGCTGGGTATGACCGGGCTGCTCTTGTTCCGTTCTCCCGACGATCGATACCAGAAGCATACGCATCTGGTCCTGACGCTGGAGGGCGGATGTGAGCCGGAGCTGCGGTACTGGAATCCACGCCGGTTCGGCCGTGTGTACCTGCTGGACCACGACGAGACGCGTCGCTTTCAAGCTCGCCGCTTTGGCCCCGACCCTCTGACGATCACCTGGGCGGGGTTCCGGCAGGTCATCGCGGTCCGTCGGGGGAGGCTCAAGGCGCTGCTCATGCACCAGCAGGTGATGGCCGGCATCGGAAACATCTACGCCAACGAGATCCTGTACCGCGCGCGCGTGCACCCCTATCGGCTGGCGAGTCGGCTGAGCACGCGGGTGGTCGAGCGTCTCTTTCGAGCCATGCGGACCGTGCTCCTCGAGGCGATCGGACAGGGCGGGTCCAGCGTGAGGGACTTCATGGCTCCGGATGGCACCAGGGGGCGGTACCAGGCGTCCCATCTCGTCTACGCGAGGGAGGGCCGCCCCTGCCCGGCCGGATGCGGAGCCAAGATCCGGCGCCTCCGGGGCGAACGATCCTCCTTCTACTGCCCCACCTGCCAGCGGAGGAGATAGAGAGAGGCTCCCCCCGGTTTTCCCCTTGACGGGCCGGCTCCTGATTCTTTAGACTCCACAATCCCACTGAAAAAACAGGGACTTAGAAAACCTTCTCGCGAAGGAGCACGCCTTAGTCCGGATGGGACTTTTGTTCGGCGGCGGTAGGCCATTCGGCCGATTGAGAAGAGCATCCATTTCCGCTAAGCTGGCGCCCTTTCTCACGTAAGGCATCGTTGACGAGGAGCGAACACCATGGCCAAAGTGCTCGAAGGCCCCGGGATGGGGCTCATGAAGAAGTGGGGCATCACCGTACCGAACTACGTCGTCGTCAACTCCCTTGACGAGTTCGCGAAACTGGCGGAGGCGAACGACTGGCTGAAGAAAGCCAAGCTGGTCGCCAAGGCGCATGAGGCCCTGGGATCCCGCATGAAGCTCGGCCTCGTCAAGGTGGGGCTCGACGTGGCCGGGGCCCAGGCGGCGGTGCGCGAAATGCTGGGCCGGGAGGTCGGCAGCATTACCGTCTCGCAGGTGATTGTTTCGGAGATGGTTCCCCACAAAGAAGAGTATTACGCGGCCGTCAAGGCGACCCGGGAAGGCACTGAGATCCTGGTGGCCAGTTGCGGAGGCATCGAGGTCGAATCGAACTGGGATCGCGTGAAGAAGCTCCCCGTCGAGGTCGGCCAGACGCCCTCACCGGAGGCGCTCGAGAACCTCGCCAAGACCGCCGGGTTCTCCGGCGACACGGCGAAGAAGGTCGGCGAGTTCTGCAAGAAGCTGTTCGCCTGCTTCGACAGCGAGGACGCGCAATACCTCGAGGTCAACCCTCTGGTCGTCCGCGAATCCGACGGCGCGATAGTCGCCCTCGACGCCGTCACGCTGCTCGACGGGGATGCCAAGTTCCGGCATCCCGACTGGACCTTTCCCTTCGCCGCCGAGTTCGGGCGCGCCTACAGCCAGGCGGAGCTCGAGGTCATGGCGGTCGATTCCAAGATCAAGGGCTCCGTCAAGTTCATCGAGATCCCCGGCGGCGACACGGCCATGCTGCCCGCGGGCGGCGGCGCCAGTGTGTATTACTCCGACGCCGTCGTGGCGCGGGGGGGAAAGCTCGCCAACTATGCCGAATACTCCGGCGATCCGCCGGACTGGGCGGTGGAGGTGCTGACCGAAAAGGTCTGCTCCCTGCCGGGTATCAAGAACATCATCGTGGGCGGGGCGATCGCCAACTTTACCGACGTCAAGAAGACATTCGGCGGCATCATCGCCGGATTCCGAAAGGCGCAGGCGGACGGGAAGCTCAACGGCGTCAAGATCTGGGTCCGGCGCGGCGGGCCGCGCGAGCAGGAAGGCCTGGAGGCCATGAGGGCGCTCAAGGAGGAGGGGTTCGACATCCACGTGTTCGACCGCAAGACGCCCCTCACGGATATCGTCGACATGGCGTTACAGCACAGCGCGGGGCGCTGAGGTCCCGGCAGCGGGCCATGCGCGCGCGCGCTCGGTCCGCATTCGACTGTCAGCATTCATGACTGTTTAGTTCGGGAGACATCCAATGAGTATCGTGGCAACGAAGGACACAAGGGTCGTCATTCAGGGGGGCGCCGCGGGGTTGAACGCGGCGCGGCGGATGGCGGAGTTCTGCTACATGATCAAGAAGCCGCTCAACGTCGAGGCGTTCGTCTATCCCCCCGATGCCGGCAAGACGAACGAAGTTCCCTACGGCAGCGGCCTGATCACCATTCCCGTCTACAAGAGCGTGGCCGATGCCACGGCTGCACACCCCCAGATCAACACCAGCCTGGTCTATATCGGCGCGGACCGGGCCTGCGCGGCCGGCATGGAGGCGCTGAACAATTCGCACATCCAATTCGTCTCCATGATCACCGAGGGTGTCCCCGAAAAGGATGCCAAGCTGCTCGGCTACCAGGCCGCCAAGATGGGCAAGATCTTCAACGGCCCCTCCTCGATCGGCGTCATCTCGGCCGCGCAATGCCGGCTCGGCGTGATCGGCGGCGCGTTCGACAACCTCGTGTCCTGCAAGCTGTATCGCGAGGGCTCCTTCGGCGTGATCACCAAGTCCGGGGGGCTGTCCAACGAGATCATCTGGATCTGCTCTCAATTTGCGGACGGCATCACGACGGCGATCGGGATCGGTGGCGACGCCTATCCCGGAACGGATTACGTCAGCTATCTGGAGCTGTTCGAGCAGGATCCGCAGACCAAGGCGGTCGTGATCGTCGGCGAGATGGGCGGGGACCTCGAGGAGCGGGCGGCGGAGTGGTTCGGGGCGAAGAAGCGCCGCATCAAGCTCCTGGCCGTGGTCTCCGGGTTCTGTCAGGAAAGCCTGCCGAAGGGCATGAAGTTCGGCCACGCGGGCGCGAAAGAGGGCATGAAGGGCGAGGGCTCGGCGCGAGCCAAGGCGGAGGCGTTCAAGAAAGGCGGCGCGATCGTGCCGGACACGTTCGGGGCCCTGGGCCCCGCCATCAAAAGTGTCTACGAGGAGCTGGTCAAGGCACGCCAGGTGGTCCCCGTGCCCGAGCTCAGCGCGGCCGAGCTGCCCAGGCTCCCCAAGACCGTGGAAGAGAGCATGAGGTCCGGGGAAGTCATGGTCGCGCCGCTCGTCAAGACGACGATCAGCGACGACCGCGGGGACGAGCCCCTGTACGACGGCTATCCCGCCTCCGAGCTCATCAACAAGGGGTACGAGAT
>JBFKNO010000161.1:0-6514 GCA_041629275.1 Nitrospiraceae bacterium | reverse complement strand
GGCATGATGATGTTTCAGAAGGTGAACGTGCCCATCCTGGGTATCATCGAGAACATGAGCTACTTCGTGTGCGGCCATTGCAGCCACCGGACCGAGATCTTCTCTCACGGCGGAGGCCGACAAGCGGCGGAGAAGCTGGGCATCCCGTTCCTCGGCGAGATCCCGATCGATCCCGCCATCCGGACCGGGGGCGACGCCGGCATGCCGATCATGATCGCCGATCCGGGCTCCCCGCAGGCGCTCGCATTCCAAAAGATCGCGGCCACGCTCGATGAGACGCTGAAGGCGAAGGCAGGGGAAAAATCGCAGTCCACGCTCGACAGCCTGATCAAAAAGATCAAGAAGCCCATGGGTGGAGCTTAATGGACGGCGTGAGAGAGACCAGGCGCCCCAGCTATGCCTGTTCACGCGAATCGCGGAGGTTCGGGAACCGCACTTGCCGAGCAGACGCGGTCGGTCCCGTTGCTCTTCGACTGCAACGGAACCGGACGGCGAGGACTGTCCGAAGCTGCGTGCCCCTTCGGGTTGCACGCAGCGAGATCCGCAGCCGAGCGGATGCGAGGCGTAGTGCGGTCGAACCGGAGCGTCTGAGCGGGACAGGCATAGCTGGGGCACCCCCTTCGAGCCGTCCTGGGGGCGAGGGAGGAGAGGCAGGAAGAAGATCGGAGCCAGACTAGTTGATCACAATGAAACGGTGAGGAGGGGTGATGGCTGAATTCGTGAAGGTGGCGAGCACGGCGGAGGTGGGACCCGGCACGGGCATGGTGGCCGAGGTGAACGGGCAGGCGATCGCGGTGTTCAACGTCGACGGGACCTATCATGCCATCGACAACACCTGCGTGCATCGCGGCGGGCCGCTGGGAGAGGGGGAGCTCGAAGGCGACACGGTGAGCTGCCCCTGGCACGGCTGGCAATACAACGTCAAGACGGGGAGCTGCGTCAACAACCCGTCCGCGACGGTCAAGTCATTCGAGGTCAAGGTCGAAGGCTCCGACATCAAAGTGCTGATGTAAATTTCGCGACTGCTTGAGTCGACCCCGTCCGACCTGCATAATGAGTCTTCATGGAACGTGAAGATCTCCTGTCCCTGTATCGTCAGGTGCTGCTGATCCGCCGATTCGAGGAAAAGTCGGCGGAAATGTACGCCCTTGCCAAGATCGCCGGGTTTCTTCACCTCTGCATCGGGCAGGAAGCCGTCGCCGTCGGCGCCGTCACCGCGGCCGCCCCGGACGACTACCTCATCAGCGCGTATCGCGACCACGGGCACTGTCTGGCTCGCGGCTCCGACCCTGGTCGGGTGATGGCCGAGCTCTTCGGCAAGGCGACCGGGCTCTGCAAGGGGAAGGGCGGCTCGATGCACCTCATCGACGCGGCGCGCCACTTCATGGGAGGGTACGCCATCGTGGGAGGCCATCTCCCGCTCGCCACCGGGCTGGCCTTCGCGATCCAATACGACAAGCAAGACCGGGTCGTCCTCTGCTTCTTCG
Source organism: Nitrospiraceae bacterium (assembly GCA_041629275.1). Lineage (GTDB taxonomy): Bacteria > Nitrospirota > Nitrospiria > Nitrospirales > Nitrospiraceae > JBFGRM01. Next base: position 5,027 of record JBFKNO010000161.1, on the reverse strand, counting down.
GGGAGGGCGCCCTCCCGAGCGGCCATGCCCACGAGGCGCTCAATCTGGCCGCGCTGTGGAAGCTCCCCGTCATCTTCATCTGCGAGAACAACCGCTACGCCATGGGGACGCCCTCCGCGCGCGGCATCGCGCTGTACTCGAAGGTCACCGAGACGGCACGATCCTACGGCATCGAGACCTCGCAGGTGGACGGAATGGACGTCCTCGCCGTGCGCAGCCTGATGCGGGACGTCATCAAGAAGGTCCGCGAAGGCGGCGGCCCGCATTTCGTCGACGCGGACACCTATCGGTTCATGGGCCACTCCATGGCGGACCCCGCCCACGGGCATTACCGGACCAAGGAGGAGGTCGAGAAGGAGCGCGCCCGCGATCCGCTCGTTCGGCTGCAGAATCTCATCCGGGAAAAGGGGCTGGGCAAGGACGAGGACTTCAAGACCATCGAGCGAGAGGTAGGAGCGACCGTGACCAAGGCGGTCCGTTTCGCCGACGACAGCCCGTTCCCGAAACCGGAGGCCCTGTACGAAGACGTGTTGAGCGAGGAAGACCCGTCATGACCGTCACCTACCGGGATGCGCTCAATCAAGCCATGCGCGAGGAGATGCGACGCGACGGGCGCGTGTTTCTGATTGGGGAAGAAGTCGGGCATTACCAGGGGGCCTTCAAGGTCAGCAAGGGCTTCATCGAAGAGTTCGGGTCGCGCCGCGTGCTGGACACGCCCATCACCGAGGCCGGATTCACCGGATTGGCCGTCGGTGCGGCGATGGCGGGGCTGCGGCCCATCGTCGAGCTGATGACGTTCAATTTCGGGATCCTGGCCATGGACCAGATCGTGAACAACGCGGCGAAGGTGCGCTACATGTCGGGCGGCCAAGTGTCGGTCCCGATGGTCATACGCGGTCCGGGCAGCGCCGCGCACCAGCTTGGGGCCCAGCACTCACAGAGCCTGGAAGCGTGGTTCTGCCACGTGCCCGGCCTCAAGGTGATCGCGCCGGCGACGCCCCACGACGCCAAGGGGCTGTTGAAGAGCGCCGTCCGCGACCCCAACCCCGTGATCTTCATCGAAGCGCAGCTCCTCTACGGGACCAAGGGGGAGGTGGCGGAGGGGGAGTACACGATCCCGATCGGGCAGGCCGACGTGAAGCGGCGCGGCCAGGATGTCACCATCGTGGCCTATTCCAAGATGCTGCTGCTCGCCCTGGAGGCCGCGAACGACCTGGAGAAGGCCGGGATCGACGCGGAGGTGATCGACCCCCGAACGCTCAAGCCGCTGGACGTCGAGACGGTCGTCGGGTCCGTCAAGAAGACCGGACGGCTGGTCATCGTCGAGGAGGGATGGTCCTTCGCCGGGCTGGGCGCCCAGATCGCCGAGAGCGTCTACGCCACCGGGTTCGATTATCTGGACGCGCCGATCGTGCGCGTGACCGGCGAAGAGGTTCCCATGCCATACACGCGCCCCCTCGAGGACCTGGCCATCCCCGACAAGGCTCGCATCGTGTCGGCCGTTCAGTCCGTGGTCAATCCGCGCTAATTCGCATCTTCCTGAGCGCAGTAAGGAGATACCGATGTCTGCACAAGCCACTCCGCGTCATATCGAGATCACGGAAACCTTGGTTCGCCTCTATGTCTTCCTCGCACAATATCTGGATCGCTGCGTCAACGAATCCGCGCGTCAGACCTTGCCGGAAGAAGAGCTGCAGAAACACCTGTCCGAAACCAAAGACAGCATGATGAAGATTCTCTCCGTCAATCCCGTGGTCCAGGCGAAGGTCGAGCGCGAGTGCGACCACGTCCTCGAGCTCGGTGCCGCCTGCCTGCGGGGGAAGGCGACAGAGGGGAAGGTCCGCGACGAGATCCAGGGCGAGCGCGCGGTGCTGCAGAACAAGACGATCGCGCTCAGCGACTTGCTGGCAGTCTTCCGCGCCGACGAACCCTGAGGCCAACGTCTCGCCGGCGCAATGAAAGTCGTGAGCGCACACGAACGTCACGAACTGGCCGGGCTCGATGATCGGGAGCGCGGGTTCAGTCGCATCGCGGACCTGGTTCCGGATGCCCAGGGCTATGTGGCCCGACTGCAGTACGAGCGTACGCTCGTGGTGGGTGAGCGGTCCGACACGGCCGGCGGCGCCGTCGCCCATCTCGTGCTCGCGCTCCACACACGGGGATACCGGCAGATCCGCAGCCGGTTGAGCTTCAAGGGTGAGGAATACCTGGGCAGTCAGGAGCCGTGGGTCGAATATCCGGACCCGCCGCCGCCACCAAGGGGTGTGGGGGCGATCCTGAGCAAGGTCATGGGGTGGTTCAGGAAATGACGCGGCGCCTCACCCAGGGGGCGGCAGCCGCATCGGCGCGGGGGCCACGCCTGTTCTGCTCAGCGCTCCGGTTCGACCGCACTAACCCTCGCATCCGCTCTGCTGCGGAACTCGCGCCAACCCAAGGCCGAGCCGGGCTGGCGCTCAAACAGTCCTCGCAGTCCGCTCCGCGGACCGCGTCTGCTCGGGAAGTGCGGGACCCGAACCTCCGCGATTCGCGACGCCAGGCCTGGCCCCCGCACCCGCCCTTCCACTCACCGTTAGGGAGCGGAGACAAGAGGCGTGGCGAGTTCAGCTTGCGGATGGTCGGTGTCTCCGGTAGAGTGAACAGAGTTGTGACATTTTGCCGATTACGCAAAGCCATGGATTTGACGTTCGCTGCTGCAACATCGTAGCTGCGCCATCTCATGGCGCCCAGGCCCATGAGCGCAGGCCGGAGGCAGCATAAGATGCTGCAGCTACAGTGAAAACCGCGGTCCTCTTGTCATGTATTTCGTGGGCCAAATGATGAGTCCCCGGGAGTAGGGAGATGGCCAGTCGCGTCGTGATGCCCAAGCTCACCGATACCATGGAGGAAGGCGTCGTCCTCAAATGGAAGAAGGCGGAGGGCGACAAGGTGTCCGCCGGGGATGTTTTGGCTGAGATCGAGACCGACAAGGCGGTCATGGATCTGGAGGCCTTCGCCTCCGGCGTGCTCCGCCGCCTGCTCGTGAAAGAAGGGGACACGGTGCCCTCCGGAGCGCTGATCGCCGTGATCGGGGAGCCGGACGAGGACATCGACGAGGCCATGTCCGAGACCTCGGGCGCGAAAACGCCGAAGGTGGCTGAGCCAAAGGCCGCGCCCAAGGCCGAGACGGCCGAGGCGAAACCGGCTGCTCCCGCGCCTTCCGCCAAAGAAGCCCCACCCAAGGAGTCCAAGCCGAAGAAGGACGCGCCACAGGCGGCTCCCGTCCGCGAGGCCGAGACCGGTGAACAAGAAGAGATCAAGGCCTCGCCCCGCGCCAAGGCGCTGGCGCGCGAGCGCGGGATCGAGCTCTCCGCGCTGAAAGGTTCGGGGCCCGGAGGCCGCATCGTCGAGTCGGACGTGCTCGCGGTCAAGGCGCCCAGATCCGACCGGCCGCGCGCGGCGACGGAGAAGCCGCTCAGCCAGATGCGGAAGGCCATCGCCCGGACGACCACCTCCAGCAAGGCGCCGGTCCCGCATTTCTACGTCACGAGCGACATCGATATGGGCGAAGCCGTGCGGTTCCGGCAGCAGTACAAGCAGGCCCGCGCCGAGCATCCCAGCGTGACGGACATGATCATGAAGGCCGTGGCGCTGGCGCTCCAGAAGCATCCCGAGATCAACGTGTCCTACGCCGGCGACGTCCTCCGGCAGCATCACCGCATCGATCTGGGCATGGCGGTCGGGCTGGACGACGGGCTGATCACGCCGGTGATCCGCGACTGCGAAAGCAAATCTCTCCGGCACATTGCCGCGGAGACGAAGCGGCTGGCGGCGCGCGCGAGAAAGCGCCAGTTGGCGCCTGAAGAGTACACGGGCTCGACCTTCTCCGTCTCCAACCTGGGCATGTACGACGTGGACAGCTTCATTGCGGTCCTCACCCCTCCGGAAGCGGCGGCCCTGGCCGTCGGCTCCATCCGTGAGGAGCCGGTGGTCAGCGGATCGCGCGTGCGGCTGGGCCGGCGGATGAGGGTCACGTTGTCGTGCGATCACCGCGCCCTGGATGGCCTCCAGGCTGCCGCGTTCCTGAAGGAAGTTAAACGGATACTTGAGCATCCGCTCGAGCTGGTGCTTTCGGATCAGGCGGATTGAGCGTCGACGATGACATCCTTGAGGCTCATCGCTACATTAGAAAACCCCTCCTTTGTAAGGAGGGGGAGGGGAGGTAGAGCGCCGCTTCAGCTTTCACTCGAGTGATCCAGAGGGTGTCTTTTTGTCGCTCTACCCCACCTCACCTTCCGCCTCCGCCAAGGCTTCGGCGGACAGGCCCCTTACAAAGGGGAGGAACAAGAGTGTCCAGGTGCTAGTGCGGCACCAACAGCGTTCTCGCGGAGGTCCATGAGCCTGATTCCAGCGGAAAGTCTGAAGCAGCCCTCCAGGCGGAGCGCCCCGGGAGACCGGCCTGAGCGGCAGCGACTCCCCCCCTGGTTCAAGGTCACGCTGAGGCAGGGTCCCGACTACCAGGACATCAGGCGCATCATGGACAGCCTGGACCTCCATACGATTTGCGAGGAGGCCCGCTGCCCCAACGTCTGGGAGTGCTGGAACAATCGGACCGCCACCTTCCTCATCCTCGGGGATATCTGTACGCGGCGCTGTCACTACTGCTCGGTGACGACCGGACGCCCCCAGGCGCTCGATCTCGACGAGCCGGTTCGTGTGGCCGAGGCAGTGCAGGCCCTCGGCCTGCGTCATGCCGTCATCACCTCCCCGAATCGCGACGAGCTCGACGACGGCGGCGCCTCCATCTTTGCCGAGACCATCCGTCAGATCAGGCGGCGCCTGCCGGCGTGCACCATCGAGGTCCTGATTCCCGACTTCGAGGGCAACGAGGTGCCGCTCCGGGCAGTGGTGGAGGAGCATCCGGAGATTCTCAACCACAACATTGAGACCGTCCGGCGCCTGTTCCCGTCGATCCGGCCCCAGGGCAAATACCAGCGCTCGATCGAGCTGCTGGACCGGGCGAAGCGGCTTGGGGCCACGACCAAGTCGGG
>JBFKNO010000160.1:0-6572 GCA_041629275.1 Nitrospiraceae bacterium | reverse complement strand
GCGAACACGGGCACGCGCTGGAACCCGAGCTTGCGGTAGAGCAGGATCGCATCTTTGTTGTCGTGCAGCACGGACAGATCGAGATAGTGGCAGCCCCGCGCCTTCATGCGTTGCGCCACGTGCCGGACGAGCGCTTCCCCGACGCCGGGGTAGAGGCATTGCGGGTCCACGGCCAGGCTCCACAGGCTGCTGCCGCGCTCGGGGTCCCGAAACACGCTGCGGTGATCCACGCCCATGGCCACGCCGAGGACCTCCTTCGTCCGGACGTCCTTGGCGACGAAGTAGGTCAGCCGGCGTGATTGCCGGTGCGACATCAGGAGCTCCTGATCGACGGTCACCATGTTCCGGACCGCATAGATCCGGTTGAGCGCTGAGATCTCGTCCTTCGTCTTGACCGGTCGGATCGTGAATCCAAGCCACGATTTCCTGGCGGGCCGGTAGTCGGACAACCACAGCCTGAAGGTGTGTGACGGGTCCAGGAAGAACTCCTGGGGGTGGAGCGCCAGCAGCACATGGGGGTCGCGCAGATAAAACGCGATGTCACGTTTCCCCGGCTGCTCCTGCAGCAGGATCTCCGCCACGTCGCCAGGAGTCTCGAAGGTATGCGCGAAGATGAGCCGCCCCCAGCCGCACTCCTGCACGACCTTGGGCCTGACCCGCCGGCCCTGGTAGACGGCCGGGCCGCCCTCCCAGTTCTTCACCGTGGGGCCGGCCGGGTGACGTCGTTGGAAAGTGACGGTGGTGCGCGCAGCCATCCTCGCTCCGCGGAGGCTTACACCCTCTGGGTCTGCAACCAGAGCTCGAGCAGTCCCAGTTGCCACAACTTCGAGCCCCTCAGGTTGGTGATGTGCGTATCGGGATCCTTCAGCAGCTCCTCGATGTAATCCGGTTGGAAGAGGTCCCGCTCGCGGCTCGTCCTCGAATGCAAGGCATCCCGCACCAGGTCGAGATAAGGACCGCGGAGATATTTGAGCGCGGGGACGGGAAAGTACCCCTTCGGCCGATCGATGACGTCCGCGGGCACCACCTTGCGGGCCACTTCCTTGAGGATGCCCTTTCCGCCCTGCGCCGTCTTCAACTCCGCCGGCATCCGTGCGGCAAGCTCGACGACCTCGTGGTCCAGAAACGGGACCCGCGCCTCCAGGCTCCAGGCCATCGTCATGTTGTCGACCCGCTTGACCGGATCGTCCACGAGCATGACCGTCGTGTCCAGCCGGAGGGCCTTGTCGATGGGGCGCTGCGCGCCCGGTTGCGCAAAGTGGTCGGTGACGAAGGCCAGGCTGTGATCCTTGCCGTGAAACCGCCGATGGACCACGCGACGAAACTCCTCGTGATCGCGGTCGAAGAAGACCCGGCGGTAGTCGGCGACCGGGTCCTTGCTCTCGAGAAGGGGTGGGTACCAGTGGTACCCGGCAAAGATCTCATCGGCTCCCTGCCCGCTCTGGACGACCGTGACGTGCCTGGCGACCTCTTTCGACAGGAGATAAAAGGCGACCACATCGTGACTGACCATCGGCTCGGACATGGCCTCGATGCAGCCGGACAAGGCCGGCAGGACGTCGGCCGTATCCACCGGCAGCTTGGCATGTGCCGTGCCGAACTGCTTGGCGATGATGTCCGAGTACATGAACTCGTCGCCCTTTTCCCCCCCAACCGCTTCGAAGCCGATCGAGAACGTGCGAATGCCCGACGCGCCCTCCTCGGCGAGCAACCCGACGATCAAGCTCGAGTCGAGCCCGCCCGACAGGAGCACGCCCACGGGGACGTCGGCGATCAGGCGGCGGCGCACGGCCTTGCGCAGGACCTCGTTCACGCGTTCCCGCCAATCGGCCACGCTCAGTTTCTCGTCGCCGGGCTGCGCACCGTACGTGACGCGCCAGTACTGCTCCTGACGCCGCGTGCCTCCTGGCTCGATGATGAGCATGGAGCCCGGCGGCAGCTTCCGCACGCCCGTGAGAATCGTGTGCGGGGCCGGGACCACGGCGTGGAACGTGAGATAGTAGTGCAGGGCGACGGGGTCGATGGAGGTGTCCACGCCCCCGCCGGCCAGAAGCGCCGGCAGAGTGGAGGCGAAGCGGAGGCAGTTGGCGGTCTCGAAGTAATAGAGCGGCTTGATCCCCAGCCGGTCGCGGACGAGGAGCAGCTTCCCGCTTTTGCGCTCCCAGAGCGCGAAGGCAAACATGCCGTTGAGGCGATCCACGAAGCTCTCTCCCCAGGCATCGTAGGCCTTGAGGATGACCTCCGTGTCGCCGTTCGAAAAGAACCGGTAGCCCTTGTCCTCCAGCTCCTTCCGCAGCTCGGGATAGTTGTAGATGCAGCCATTGAACACGATGGCGAGCCCGAGCTGGGCGTCGATCATCGGCTGGCTGGACGCCTCGCTCAGGTCGATCACCTTGAGGCGGCGGTGACCGAGGGCGAGGCCCCGCTGCACGAAGATCCCCGATGCATTCGGCCCCCGCTTGATCATCTGTCGGCTGATGGGCGTGAGGCCGCCCGGATCGATGTCCGAACCGTCGAAGTTGAGCTGTCCCAGGATTCCGCACATGACTGCGAGCTCGTCAGGAAGGTTGAGGCAATTCGTCGTTGCGACAGACGCAGCGCGCGAAACACCACCCTAAACCACTCTGGGGAGCCTGTCAAACCCTTGAAGTTTCAGCACTTCGGGGAGCTCGTGGAAATAGGTGAGTGCGTTGATCGAGGATCAAGACGAAAAAAAATGGGACATTCCTAGTCTTGTCCAACAGGGCGCGTCGTGGTCCGTCCGGGGCAAGGGGCACGCCCGTCCTGCTCAGCGCTGCGGTTCGACCGCACTATGCCTCGCAGGCGCTCGGCTGCGGATCTTGCTGCGTGCCACCCCACGGGGCACGCAGCTTCGGACAGTCCTCGCCGTCCGGTCCCGTTGCAGTCGAAGAGCAACGGGACCGACCGCGGCTGCTCGGCAAGTGCGGGGCCCGAACCTCCGCGATTCGCACTGACGGGCGTGCCCCTCGCGCCCCACGGGAACACAAGCGGAACCGGCAACCTCTGCACAGGCGCTTCCCCGGACTCGCAGTCGCGCCACGAGGCCGATTACGCGTGCAGGCCCCCTCGCAGCCGTGGCCGGCTTGTGTGTACACGCCAGGCCCGGGTGGCGCCACGCGGCTTCCCAGCCGTGCGGGGACAGGACCCGGGTCGGTGACGGCTTGGACGGTCGTGAGGGGGATCCATCTTGCATGTCGGTGTGGAAAAAGATGGATTCCCGCTTCCGCGGGAATGACGGAGTGGGACACCGGGTCCCGATCACTCCATGAACTCCAGAATGCGCACCTGCTTTCTCTGGAGCGCCTTCGTGACCCGAAGCGGATCGTACAGCCGCGGGGCCGGAAGGATCGCCGCCAGAAGGGCGGATTCCTCGCGGGTGAGCGCGTCGGCTGATTTGCCGAAGTGGTGGCGCGCCGCAGCCTCCGCCCCGTACACGTGGTGCCCCCATTCGACGACGTTGAGATACAGCTCGAGGATGCGCGCCTTCGTCAGGTTGTGCTCGAGGGTCCTGGTGATCAGGGCTTCCCGCATCTTGCGCAGCAGGCTTTTCCTCGTGGTGAGGTAGAGGTTCTTTGCCAGTTGCTGGGTAATGGTGCTTCCCCCGCGTTTGAACTTCCCGGCTTCCAGGTTGTCGAGCGCCGCATCCTTGATGCCCTCCCAGTCGAAGCCCTCGTGGGAGTAAAAGCGGGCATCCTCCGCGACGATCACGGCGCGCCTGAGGTGCGGGGAGATGTGCGAGAGGGGGACCCAGTGCTGCTGCGGGGAGGGCCTTCGCCCGCGCGTGCGGGCCTCGGCGGTCCGGGCGTCGATCAGGGCGGTGGAGCGCGGGTTGCGCTTGGCCAGCTCCGCCACGTCCGGAAGCGTGATCAGCCAGTAGAGCGCGAAGGCGCCGAGGGGGATCGACACGAAGAAGGCGACGAGAGCCAGGATCCCGATGAGTGAGCGACCGTGATTTGACTTCATGCTCTCGCTGTCGTTAAGAATTGGGCGCGCGGCTCTGGGCACGAGGCCAGGTGATGAAGGCTCGCCCCGGGCCCCGTGCCACTCGCCCGGTCTTCCCGATGAAAATTCTATCAGCCGAGTTTATCAAAAGTTGCTATCAAGCCGAGCAATTTCCTCGGGTCCGGCTCCCGGAGGTCGCGTTCGTCGGCCGCTCCAATGTGGGAAAGTCCTCTCTCATCAATTCGCTCCTGAACCGCAAGCAGCTCGCCAAGGTCAGCCGCACGCCCGGCAAGACGCAGGCCGTCAACTTCTACAAGGTCGACGCGGGTGGCCTGCGCGGGAATGCCTTCTACGTCGTGGACCTCCCGGGGTACGGGTTCGCCAAGGTGTCCAAATCCGTGCGCGCCGAATGGGGCCCGATGATCGAGGGGTACCTCACGGCTCGGAAGGAGCTGCGCGGGGTCGTCTTTCTCGTGGATGCGCGCGGCTTGGGGTGGCACGACCGCGGCGCCCTCCGCTGGCTGCGGGACCTCGGGCTTCCTGTGATCGTCGTCACGACGAAAGTCGACAAGCTGAGGCGGAGCGAGCGCGCCGGAAAGGTGGCCGGGGTCCGGGAAGGGCTGGGCCTCTCGCCGGACGAGGATGTGGTGCCGTACTCGTCGGTCACGCGTGAGGGAAGGGAAGCGGTGCTGAAGGCTCTGGAGAGGATGCTGGGAGAGGAGGGTGTTAGAATTTGACCTCGATATACGCGTCGTCTTTCAGCGCACTGATCCACTTGTGGTAGCGGTGCTCGCTTTTTTCCTTGTAGACGAGGCCTTGTATCTCGGCTTTGACGAGGGCAAATTCCTTGTAGCGGGCGGGCGGCCGGTCGTCGAGCCGGATGATGTGGAACCCCAGTTCCGTCTCGACCGGCTGGCTGACCTGCCCCGGCTGTAACCCCTCGATGGCTTGTTCGAGCTCGAACGCCAGCTCGCCCTCCCGAACCATGCCGAGCGACCCGCCGTGCGCCGCGCCCGGTCCATCCGACTGGCTCATCGCTAGCGCCGCAAAGTTCTTCCCCTTGCCGAGCGCCTCGTAGACATCGGCGGCCCGTTGCTGCGCGTCGTCGCGCTCCTCTCCGGCACGCGGCCGGATCAGGATCTGGCTGAGGTGATACTCCTGCGGCAACCTGAAGTGCGATTTGTGCTCTTCGTAATAGCGCTGGACCTCCTCCTCCGAGACCGTCACGCCGCTTCGCACCTCACGCTCGAGGACCTTCATCATGGTGATCTGTTCCTTGATGTTCTTCCGGAGCAGGGGATCCGACGGGTCCCCATCGGGGTTCTGCCGCGGAACGTCCCGCAAGGCTCTCTGCACCTCTTCTTCGGTCGCCTCATGCCCGCGTTTCTTGGCGAGCTGCATTTGCAGCCGCCGCTCGATCAAGTTGGTCAACGCCGTGAACTCGAGGTGCCGCAGCCGGCGGTCGAGCGCCTCGCCGTCGTACTCTTGCCGCAGGCGTCGCTCCTGTCCGTGGGTCAGCGCCTTGACCTCGGACAGGGTGATGACCTCGTCGTTGACGATCGCGACGATCCGATCGGTCAATCTGGTTGCATCCGCGGCCGAGGCGGGCCCGCAGACCGCCAGGAGGAGTGCGGCGAGCCACCGGCAGCACCGGCGTCGCGATGTCCATCGACCGGCGTCTCTCATGTGTCCGTGCGACAGCCGGGCGTCCTCACGGCGCCGCACTCGAGTGAAAGGCACGTCCCGCCCCCGTCACATAGTTGGATGAGCCCGCGATCCGGATCGCGGCGTTTTCTTTCAGTCTTTGCAGGTAATCCTCGACGTGCTGCTGGCGCTTTTCGGCGACGAGCTCCTGCTTCAACAGCTCCCTTGCCTGGAGCACTTCCTGCCTGTCGCCAGGCTTGCGGCTCGTGACTTTCACCAGGTAGTACCCGGACTCCGTCTTGATGGGGTCGCTCACGCGACCGGGCCGCAACCGGTAAATCCTGTCTTCAACCTCGGGGGGAGCGGTGCCCTTTTGGTAGAGGCCCAGGTCCCCCCCTCGTGCTCTCGAGAACTGATCGGTGGAATAGCGACGGGCCAGCGTGGGGAAGCTGATGCCTTCGTCGAGCATGCGCTTGATGTCGCGGGCCGCGTAGACGTTGCTGGTCACGATCTGCGAGATCTCGATGCGATCGGGGGGCGGGAGCACGGCGCCGTGCCGGGCATAGTACGCCTCCAGCTCTTCCTCGCTGATGTCCACCGAGGAGGTCACCGCGCGCGTCACCTCTTCGAGCAGCAACTTTTCCTTGTAGCGTTGGGATCGTACCTGGATCGTGGGGCTTCTGTGGAGGCCCAGCCGTCGGGCTTCCTGCATTAGGAGCTCGCGCGCGATGAGCTCCTCGAGGAACCGTTGCTTGCCCCCTTCGGTCTCGTAGCGCTCGCGGGTCGTCGCCGGGAGCTCGGACCAGCGGAAATCGAACTCGCTCAGGGTGATCGGCCTCCCGTTCACGATGGCCAGCACCTGGGTATCGTGCGAGGCCGGGGCGCATGCCCCGGCGCCGGCGAGGAGGCAGCACAGGAGGCCGAGGACCAGGCCCGGCGCGTGCCTCGCGCTCCGCATCTTGCGT
>JBFKNO010000159.1:0-6602 GCA_041629275.1 Nitrospiraceae bacterium | reverse complement strand
GTCGAGGAGCTGCTGCAGAAGGACCCGGACGGATGGGTCACCGTGGTGTTGCCGGAGATCCTCCCCGCCCGGTGGTGGCAGAACATCTTGCACAACCAGCGCGCTCTCATGCTAAAAGGAGCCTTGCTGTTCAAGGAGCGGGTGATCCTGACGGATGTCCCCTTCCACCTGGAGCACTGACACGAGGAGCCCGATTATGCCCCACGCCATACGCCACAGCGGGTTCGCCCCGGGAATCCTGGCCCTCTCGATCGTCCTTTCGAGCGCCCTGCCCGTTCAGGCCTTCCGCATCGTCGAGCCCGCGGCAGACAGCGCATTGACGTCGGGCCAGACCGTGACCGCACGCGTCGACGCCACATCGGACATCGGCGTGGTCGAGGTGCGTTACTATTGGTTTTTCGAGCTCGAGGAGGTTCAACGGGGGGGCGACGTCGAGAGTGAAGCGGGAACGATCGGCAAGGCTCCCTCGTTGGTCGCCGCTTCCGACAGCCAGCCCCCGTTCGGCGGAACGCTTCGGGTCCCCAAGAACGCCATCGGCGCGATGCGCCTGCTGGCGGTGGGCGACATCTCCCGGGGCCGGCTCGCCACCAAGACGCTGTTCGACGAGATTGTGGTGGACGTCAAGCCGGACGCGAAGCTGACGGCCATCGATTTCGACACGGAAAAACCGCTCCGGTTCGGGCGAGCCGGCCGGGAGGCGGTCTATGCCTCCATCGACTCCCTCGGCAAGACCTACGAGTTGCCCGTCGTCGGGCTCTACTCGGACGGCGTGGTCCGCCCGATCCGCCTCTCCGCAACCGGCACGACCTACGGGTCGTCGGACGAGGCCGTCATCAAGGTCCACCCCAACGGGTTGCTGCAGCTGATGGGCAACGGAGAGGCCACGGTGACGGCGCGCAACAGCGGCGTCGAGGGAACCCTCAGCGTGCGGATCGAGGTGCCCGAGGAATTCAACGAGCCCCCCGAGGCGGATCCGGGACCCAGCCGGACCGTGCGGTCGGGGGACCGCGTCCTGTTGAACGGGCTCAACAGCTTCGATCCCGAAGGCGGCGGCCTGCGCTATCAGTGGACCCAGGTCAGGGGCGCCATGGTCCCCCTGCTGGATCTCAACATGCCCCAAGCGTCCTTCCAGGCCCCCGAGGTCTCGGAGCCCAAGCTCCTGCGTTTCAGCCTGCGGGTCACGGACAACAATGAGGCGGATTCGCTCCCCGCCTACGTCGACATCACCGTCAAGCCCTAGCCCCCGATACCGCCCTTCTGGCGAACGCTTGGACGAGCTCGGGATTAGCTCAGCACGGGCATGTGCACCAGGCCGGGGGCGACCGGACAATGAACTCAGGGATATAACCTTTTGCATAGGGCTCCGCCGCCGAGTGTGCCTCGCCCTACCCGGGTGTCGACGCACGGCCTCCCAGCCGCGCCACCCGCGGTCTAGACCCCTTTGACTGAAGAATTCACTCTCAGATTGGTCCGGCGTGCTGAGTCCGACGCTCCCGAAACAGGAACGCAGTCAGCGTATGACGAAGACCGATAGATGCGGCTGGTGCGAGGGGCACGCCTGTTGTTGCGAATCGCGGAGGTTCGGGTTACCGCACTTCCCGAGCAGACGCGGTCGGTCCCCGTTGCTCTTCCGTTGCAACGGGACCGGACGGCGAGGACTGTCCGAAGCTGCGTGCCCCTCCGGGCCGCACGCAGCAAGATCCGCAACCGAGCGGATGCGAGGGTTAGTGCGGTCGAACCGCGCTTCGACAGGCTCAGCGCCCCGAGCCCAGTCGAGGGGGAGCGCTGAGCAGAACAGGCGTGCCCCTCGCGGCATCTGACGATCAGGAACGGAGTCGGTACCGCTGGCGCGCCTCCTCCAGCTCTTTCCGATGCCGGCGGAGGGAAGGCCCAAACCGCGACCGCTCGATCTCCGCACGAAACGGGGCCAGCGCGCGCGCCGCGCGCGTCACGTGCCGACCCAACTCGCCGACCAGGTCGCGCCCGGCGCGCGTCACCCACCCCAAGCGCGTTGCCGGACCCCGCAAATCCCGCAACGAGTAGCGAACCGAATCGACCTCCTCCAGCCCTCGAGCCCGCGCCCGTGCGAGGCCTCGCCCGGACAGCCCCGTGCCTGTCCCGCCTCGACTGCGCCAGTTCGACGTCCCCACCGGCTCAGCCCGTGCGGAAAGGTTGGTAAAGAGCAGCGCGCCCATCGTGAACGTGAACGCGGCGTGCAAGATCCCGCGCAGGGGGCGGAGGCTCCGCCGCCAGGGGGAATAGAAGACCTCCTGGTTCGCGTCCCCGCGGCAAAGCCGAAACTTCCTCAGCAGAAGATTCAAGTGATGGTGGCTGTTCTCATGGATCAGATCGTCCATGAGATCGAGATCGCCCCGCTCGAAGCAGTTGATGAACGACAGTCCGGGCCGATGGCGATAACTGTAACTCACGACACCCGGCGCCCGAAGCGGCACGACCCGCGAGGTCAAGCAGCCAAGCAGCGCCGAGCCTTCAGGCCAGGCCTCCTCGATCGAGTCCAGCGCCCGGCCGATGCGGGCCGCGAGCGCCGGATCCGTCCGGACCAGGCGGACCGGTTCCCGATGCCGTCCATAGTCCAACGTCGGTCCGAGGCTGAGCCCGCCCTCGCCGTCCGGACGGGGCGGCCGAATCCACAAGACTGAGCGCACACGCCATCCTGCGGCACCGCCGCCATCGGCCTGCGGGACCACGGAGGCGTGCGTTCCGACGCGCAACTGAGCCGCATCCCGACGAAAGACCAGCGTGCACCGATAGGCGCGGCGAGCCATCGCCGTCCGGAGATCGCTCGGCGGGACGAGGCAGGTCCCGTCGAGGCCGAGGGGGAGACATCCGGCGTACTCCGCGCGCTCGTACTGCGCGCTCAGGTCACCGGGCACCTTCCACGTGGCTCGCTTGGCCTCCCTCAGCCAGGCACTGGGCAGCCCGGGGATCAGCCCGGTCGACTCCTGAACGACCTGACCCGCAATCTTGCCGCAGAGCCGGGCCAGGCGACCTGGAAGCGCGGCGGGCTCGGCCCAGCCGAGGGGAAACAGGTCGTCCAGATAATGGTGCTCGTAGAAGTGGGTTTCGCAGTCCGCCAGCAACTCGGCGGCGAATCGTTTGGCCGCTTCGCCGCCGCGCTCCTTCCCTCGTTGCCGACGAACATCCAGGAAATACAGCAGATCGTTCAGCGCTTCGATCCAGCCCACGGCTTTCCACCCCGAGTAGGCTTCCGGCCGGAGCGCGTGCCCGACCATGCGGAAGTACTCCACCGGCAGGCCAAGCGAGGCCACCGCCCGCGGGTGATCGCGCTCGAGCTCGTCGCACAGCTCGAACAACAGGCTGCGCATCGTGCGCCGGAGCTCGCGGAGCAGCGACTGAACAGCCGTCGCATCCAACACGCCGATCATCGCGGGGGTCTCCGCTTCACGCTTGCTTTTGTCCTCCAGGACCGTCAGACTGCCGTCGGTACCGCCGCAGGGTGGGGGCACAACGTTTGCTGTTATATTTGAGGCGAGCAGGTCAAGGTGAACGGTCCCTTACTGCCCCTCCTTTGTCAGGAGGGGTCGGGGAGGTAGAACGCGCAGGTTCCCGTTCCCGGCCGCGTTCCGCCCTCTCAGCGTGCCGCTCTACCCCACCTCACCTTCCGCCTTCGCTCAAGCTTCGGCGGACAGGCCCCTTGCAAAGGGGAGGGACAGATCAAGTCCAGCCATGGACTGCTCCCACTAGTAATACAACGAGGAGGTCATCCCATGCCACGCCTTCGATCCCTCGCGCTGTTGCTGCTGATCATGCTCTCGGCCGCCTGCGGGTCCGGTTCGGTGGCAGGCCCCGAGGTCACGATCAAACTGGGAGGGAAATTTTGCGGGATGTACCCTGACGCCCTCACCTCCGCGCTGCGGCAGGTCGACGGCGTCGAGGCGGTGGACCTCGAGTCGAAGAAAGGCTACGCGATCGTGACCGGCAAGGCGGGTGCGATGAGCCTGGCGGACCTCGAGGAGGCCGTCAACGGGGTGCAGGGGGAAGGGTGGCGCTGCGAAGCGGAACGCGTGGAATGAGTGCTTCGGTTCATTTTGCGACGCGCGCGCGTTCGCGGTCGAGACCCTGTACGAGCCGGCGCCGCTGGATGAGCGGATCGAGAATGTTGCCGCAGGCGACGCAACGCCACCCCGCGATACACGGCCGCCCGTAGGACTCCTGCAGATCGATAAAGTGATCCTTGACCATCAATCCCCGACACCGTTGGCATGTCATGCTGTGCCTCCTTCCGCCGTTGGCACGGGATCGGCTCTTTCGCTCCGTGACGCAGCAATGAACGTGCCAGATGGCCGGAGACGCGGGCGCGGACGACCGGCGGCATGACCGTGTGCGGAATTTCGGCGCTGGTGGGCTTCTTTCGTTCCTTGCGGCTCGCTTTTGACCGGCTCGCTGCACAGACTGTCCTGAAAACCCTGCACGTTCCCGCCGGGCCGGCCCCCACAGCCGCCTGCGCCAACGGTTGACGCGACCGCATGGCCCTCTCAAAGCCACAAATTGACGCCGTCGTCCGCGAAATCGCGCCAGTCCTGTGCGGGGGGTGGATCCAAAAGGTCTATCAGCCCGGGCCCCACGACCTCCTCCTCGAGGTCAGGGCACGAGGGGAGACCTTGTGGCTGTGGCTCTCTGCTGATCCTGAAACGGCCCGCCTCCACCTCGTCAGCACACGCCCCCCGAATCCCCCCAAACCGCCCCCGTTTTGCCAGTATCTCCGGCCTCGCCTCCAGGGTGCCCGTATCGAGGCCCTCGAGGCGGTCGAGGCGGACAGGATCGTTCATCTGCGCCTCTTGGCGAGGCAGGGGCCGCTGGTGCTGGAGACGGCCATGATCGGCAAGAGCGCCGATCTGGTGTTGCGCGAGGGAGACGGTGCCGTTCTCAAACGTCTTCGGCATGATGCGGGGACGGCCGGGGGACGCGACGCGCATTCGCCCCCCCGCCCCTCCCGAAGCCCGGAGCCGGCATCCCGCGCTGCGGTCGAGCGGGACGAGGGCCATCGATTCCCCGTCTCCCATGCGATTGAACGCACCTACCATGCGCGCGAGACGATCCTGGCTCAACGCCGCTTTCGAGAGGCACGGCTTGCGGAGCTGCGGAAGGCCATCAAGAAGCTCACCCGCCGGGTTGATGCTTTGCGGGCGGATCTCGACAAGGCAGAGAGATATCGCGGGTATGACCGGTACGGCGAGCTGATCAAAGCCAACCTGGGCAGGCTCGTCAAAGGGCACGATCAGGTCACGGTCGTCGACTACTTCGATGCGAACATGACCGAACTGACGATTCCGCTGGACCCGACGAAAAGTCCGCGAGGGAACATGGAGGAGTATTTCAAGAAACACCGCAAGTATTTGGCCGCAGATCGGGAAATCCGTCCCCGGCTCGATCACGCGGAGCGTGCCTTGACCGACCTCCGCGAAACACGTCGAGCGATTGAAGCCGGCGAGATCGAGGGGGAGGTCTCCGCGGTCCACTCCCCTGTGACACGGAGCGCGCCGACACGCGCACAGCCCCGCTCCGGCCCTTTTCGTCGCTTCACGTCCTCGGACGGGCTCGCGATCTACGTCGGACGCAATGCACGCGAGAACGACGAGCTGACGCACAGATTCGCCCGGGGCGACGATCTGTGGCTGCACGCCCGTGGGGCTCCTGGCTCCCACGTCGTGGTTCGCATGGAAAAAGGCGCGAGCCCTCCGCCGGACACCCTGCGGGACGCTGCCACCTTGGCGTTGCTTTACAGCGATCTGAAGAAGGGCGGCAAGGGAGAGGTCATGTACACGCGGAAAAAATGGGTGAAGAAGGCCAAGGGGCAGCCGCCGGGAGCCGTGATCGTGACCCAGGAGAAAAATCTGTTCGTCACGCTCGACCGAGAACGGCTCGAGGCCATGAAAACTCGATCACGCTGAGAAGCCGGGTGGCGCGGCGCCATTCGGGCGGCGCCAGACTCATCCTCGAACCGAGCATCGTCCTTCGCTCGAGTGCGGTTCCCGCAGGTTCCGTCGCGGCGCCCTCCGCCAGCCGTGCTCGCTCAGGTCAGCCGCAAGGGCGGCACGCGTTTAGGCATGGGTCGGCTGGAGAGGCTGGGCCCGCGTCGGCGATGGCCGAGGATGACGGGATCCATGATTTCGCCGCACGTGGGGCAGCGCCACCCGTTGAAGGACATCGCACCCGTTTCGTCGAGAACATCCTGGAAGATATCGCGCACCATGAGCCCGGCACATCGGGGACAGCGCATGGCTCACGCGCCTTCGTTCCGGACGGTGCGCTGATCCAGGCGGGGCTGTTCGCTAAGACGAATGTGCTGATCCTGCACCACGAGCACGCCCCGCATGACCGGATGGAGCGAGCAGTGATACGCGTATCGACCGGGGGCAAGGCCGGGCAAGGAGAAGATGCCGCCGGGTCGAACCGATCCGGAGTCGAACGCACAGGCTCCGGCCGCACAGCCGTCGTGCGTCACCGTGTGAGGCAACGAGGTCGGATTCGCCCATTCGATCGGGGTGCGTGTCGGCACCTGTGCGACAGCCGGGTGATAATAGGGCCAGAGGATATCCATTCGAATGGCCGGCTGGGCG
>JBFKNO010000158.1:0-6623 GCA_041629275.1 Nitrospiraceae bacterium | reverse complement strand
TCGGCCTCAGGGAGGTGCTGGGGATCGTCCTGATCCTGGCCGGGGTCTGGCTCGTGAACTGGATGTCCGCCAGGCGAGCAAGCTAGCGTCCTGAATGTGACGTCAGACGAATACGAACGGGCGGCATTTTTTCAGGACCCTGAGCGGGTGAACACACCTGTCATGACGGGCTGCGGTATCGGCACGGAGGCCGCGCCTGGCCTGCTCAGCGCTGCGGTTCGACCGCACTAACCCTCGCATCCGCTCGGCTGCGGATCTTGCTGCGTGCCACTCGGAGAGGCACGCAGCTTCGGACAGTCCTCGCCGTCCGCTCCGCGGACCGCGTCTGCTCGGGAAGTGCGGGGCCCGAACCTCCGCGATTCGCGACGCCAGGCGCGGCACCCGCGCCGACCGTCCTCCCGCGCACTCGTGTCGCGTCAGGCTCTCGAGTTGAGGTAAGATGGCGCCCTGGATTCATCAAGGAGAGGGGTATGATCAAGGAACGAATCGAAGAGGTGACGAAGGCGAACGAGGCGTTCTACGACGCCTTCGGAAGCCTCGATGTCGTGAAAATGGATCGCGTGTGGGCGCAGCAGGAGTATGTGACGTGCATCCATCCCGGCTGGGCGTTGCGCAGCGGCTGGCCGCAGGTCCGTGATTCGTGGGTGCTGATCTTCAACAACACGTTCTCGATGGAGTTCGAGTTGTCGGATCTGCAGATTCAAGTGGCGGGTGACGTGGCCTGGGTGATCTGCGTGGAGAACATCACGAGCCGGCAGGGCGAGACGCTTCAGGAGACCAAGGTGCTGGCGACGAATCTGTACGAGCGCATCGGCGACGAGTGGAAGATGATTCATCACCACGGGTCGCCGGTCATGGGGTAACGCGCGGGCATCCTCGTCGCCGCCTGTGTGCGCGCAGCGCGGCCGCGAGACCATGTGTCAGTTGGCCGTGGACAGAGTGCTCCCTGAACGCGCGCAGTTGGAGCTCGCCGGATTGGCCGCTCTGAGAGAGTGAAAAATCAGATGGCCTCAAGTTTTCGCGTGCTGAAACCGAGGAAAGCAGTAAAGGGGCCCTCCGCTTCGCTCATTCGGGCTCGAAGATGTCCATCCTTATTGTTGAAGATAACCAGGTCTCTGCGAAACTGGTCGAGGGAATCCTTCAGCGCGAAGGGCACGAGACTGTCGTCGCTCAGACCGGGGAAATGGCACTGGAGCGCCTGGATTTCATATCCGATATCCAGCTCGTCATTGCCGATATCATGATGCCCGAAATGGATGGCTTGGAGTTTATCGCGAAGATGAGAGAGCGACCGAAATGGCGGGATCTCCCTGTCATCATGCAGACGTCCGACGCAAACGAGGAGACCGTGAGGAAAGCCGCGTCGCTCGGATGCCGCTATTATTTGATCAAACCTGTGTCCAAGCAGCAGCTGCTCGAACGAGTCCGACAAGCGCTTGGACCTGTCAGTCTCATACTGCTTGACAAATGGAGGATCATCGCCGAGCTGGGCATTGACCGCGGACTGTATAGGGTCATGGCGGAGAGTCTATCGGTCCAGCTCCATGAGGCGATTAGAAACTTGGTCCTCGAGCACAGGCGGGAGGGTGAGGTGAGCGAGGAGCTTCACACGTGCCTTGTCAAGGTGATGGAAAGTGCGCAACACTTTGGCGCGGAGCGCGTGCTGAACGAGTTCTCCAAGATACAACGCAGCTGTGAGAATGAGGGAGGGCGGATCAAGACGCCGTGTCGTGGCCTCCTACAGGAACTCCAGACCCTCCATTCCGCCTTGAACGCGACTCTCTCAAGGGAGAAGAGTGATTGATCCCGCTACGCGGGAGAGGGGCAAGCTGACTCCTGACTTACATCGCCAGCGCTAAGTTGGGACACGCGTGCCGGCCACGAATCTCTTCGAGCGCATCGGGCACGAGGGGAAGATCGCGCATCGCTCGTCCGCCCGGTTCTCACACCACCTAGGCTCGCCCATCATGGCACCAGCCCAGCGACCCGGACAAAGTGGAGGTTGGCGGAGGACATGAAGGCGCCGGGGCCGCGAGGCTATCCCGTCGTCGGGATCCTGCTGTCGATGCGAAGAGATCCGGTCGGCTTCCTCACGGAGGCCGCGCGGCGGTACGGGGACGTCGTCTCACTCAAGATGGGCCCGATGCAGGCCTACCTCCTCAGCCATCCGGATCACATTCAGCACGTGCTCCAGGATCACCACCGCGACTACCGGAAGAGCCGCTTCGTCGAGCGGGTCAAGCCCTTTCTCGGCGAGGGCCTGGCGACGAGCGAGGGCGAGACCTGGAAGGCGCAGCGGCGACTGGCCCAGCCCGCATTTCACCGGCAGGAGATCGCCGCCCTGGCGCGTGTCGTCACGCAGACGGTCGACGAGACGCTCGATCAGTGGCGAGCGCCCGCCGCTGGACCGGTCGACGTGCTCAGCCGGATGCTGATGTTGACGGGGGACATCATCCTGCGGACGATGTTCGGAGCGTCCAGCCGCGACTTGGGACGCCCACGATTGGATGACTTCGACACGGTGACGCAGCTCTGCATGGACCGCATGCTGGCGATGATCGACTGGAGCACGATCCTGCCGACGCCGGGGCGACGGCGGTTTCGAGCGGCGATGAGCCGCCTGGATCAAGCGGTCCACGAGATCATCGCGTCGCGTCGGGGTTGCGGGGAAGAGCGCGGCGACCTCCTGTCGATGCTGTTGCTCGCGCGTGACGGTGAGTCGGGCGTGCGGATGACGGATCGACAGTTGCGCGACGAGGTCATGACGATCATGTTCGCCGGTCATGAGACGACGGGGCTCGCGCTCACCTGGACATGGTATTTGTTGTCCCAGCATCCCGAGGTCGAGCGGCGCCTCCACGATGAGCTGGCGGAGGTGCTCCAGGGTCGGCCGCCGACGTTCGACGATCTGCCGCGGCTGACGTACACCCGCATGGTCATCGAGGAATCCATGCGGCTCTACCCGCCCTCCTGGATTATTTCGCGCGCGCCCATCCGTGACGATGAGATCGGCGGCTTCCGGATTCCGGCCGGCGCGACGGTGTTTCTCAGCCAGTACGTGACCCATCGCCATCCGAAGCTCTGGGACGATCCGGACCGGTTCGATCCGGAACGGTTCGCGCTCGCCCGCGCGGCGGATCGCCCCCGCTTCGCCTACTTCCCGTTCTCCGGCGGTCCACGCCAGTGCCTCGGCGATCAGTTCGCCATGATGGAGGCCCAATTGGTCGTGGCGAGGATCGCGCAGGCGTGCCGGCTGCGGCTGCTCCCCGGGCATCGGGTCGAGGCCCAGCCCCGGCTCACCTTGCGGCCCCGCCATGGTCTCCCCATGCTCGTCGAGCCCCGCGCCGCCTCGGCGTAATCCTTCCGTCGCCCTCCATTGACACCGGGCGTTTCCTGGCTCCATGCTAGCTGGAGGCGGCGGATCGCCGTCCTGGCGCCGCCGGCATGACGGGATGGTGAACGAGGAGGATCGATCATGGCGGTCAAAGTCTACGGGTGTAATCATGTGGTGATCGAGGTCGGCGATGCCGACAAGGCGGTCGAGTTCTACCGGGATGTCTTCAACCTGGAGATGCTGCGTGGAGGGGAGGGCGCGGCCTGGTGCAAGCTCGGCGAGCACCAATTCATGGCGATCTTCGAAGTCGAGGAGCTCCGGCCGGATCGCATGAAGCACTTCGGCATCATGGTCAGAGACGACGCGCAGGTCGCCGAGGTGCGCGAGAAGATCACGAAAAAGTACAAGCTTCCGGTGGTCGAGGGGTTTGGGTGTGACTTCCGCGATCCCTGGGGCAACCGGATCCAGGTCGTCGACCTGCACGACGAGTCGCTCGTCTGGCTGCTGCCCTATGCGGAGGTTCAAGAGGCGGGCGTCACGTTCACGGGCGAGGCCCGCCCTGCCGGTCGGAGGGCCGGGGCCACGTCTTGACACAGCGGACGCCGGCAGCCTAGCTTGCGTGCAGATGGCCCGCCGAGGAAAAGCCCCGCCAGCATTCGCAAGGAAGCCCGTGGTGAGCGTGAATGCGTTGAGCCGCACCTTCCACGTCAAGTGTGGACCGCGGAGCGGGTCCTGCTTTGCCCTTGACGTCGAGGGGCGGCAGTATCTGGTGACCGCCACGCATCTGCTGAAAGCGCGGAACGCGGGGGCCGTGGTGGACATCTTGCACGGGGGCAAGTGGAAACCCTTGGACGTGCAGGTTGTCGGTCAGGGCCCCGCGCAGGTCGACGTGATGGTGCTGGCGCTCAAATTCCGGATCGCGCTGCCCGAGCTGGGCGTGGTGCCTTCGCTGGATGGGCTGGAGCCGGGGCAGGATGCGTTCTGTCTGGGTTTTCCCCGGGCGGAATGGGGGGGAGGCGCGGCGCAGGCGCAACGATTTCCGACCCCGTTCGTCAAGAAGGCCAGCGTCTCGGCTATCCCGGACGGGTCGAGCGCGGCCAGAACCCTGTATCTGGCGGGGCACGCCGGCGGGGGGTTCTCGGGAGGACCGGTGGTGTTTCAGGCGGCGGCAGACGGGGATCCCCACATCGCCGCAGTGCTCTCAACCTTTGAATGCGACGGGGAACCGGTCTACTTGGGCACCGATCAGATGCACCTGAGCGCCCGGCACAATCCCGATATCATCGTGTCCTATGATATCCAGCATGCGCTGGATGTGATCAGTCTCAACCCGATCGGATTCCAGCTCGATGTGTCACGATGCGAGGGGCCTACTTCTGGATCGTGACGGAAGACTTCCATTCTGCGGCGATATCGTCCCGTTCCTCCATCGTCATGCCCGCGTATTTGCTGAACATGGCCGCTCCCTTGCGGCGGCGCCACGTCAGAAAGTCGAGGAAATGCCTCTTGCAGACATAGGCCGTGCCGGCCGGCGAATAGGCCTTGGCTTTGCAATCCTCAATCATGCAGTAATGCTCTTCCATCGCGTTCCTCCAATCCGGTCTGCGGCGGGACCCCGGAGCCTATCCAACCTGGTGCCCCGAATGCAAGGGAGGGGGATTGCCTGGCTGTCCCTCCTCCTCGTGATCGTCGGCACCTCGGTGCAGTGCACCTCAGCCTCCAGGCCCGAGCTGCCCCCCGGCAGTCCGTTCGCCGAAGAGGTCGCCGACCCGGAGTCCTGGTTTCCGCAGGGCGCGGCCGTGGGGGACGCGACGAGCACGTCGGCGCAGATCTGGATCCGCACGGCCAGCCAGGTCAAGCTCGAGGTTCAATGGAAGGCCATCCACGAGGCACGGCTGCCCCACGAAGGCGGCCAGGCCCCCCGGGCGGGGTGGCACCGGGCTGTGGTCGAAACGGACCCGGGGCGCGACTTGACGGCCATGGTGGGATTGGAAAACCTGACTCCCGGCACGGCCTACGAGTATCGCGCGCGCGTGCTCCAGGCGGACGGGACAACGATCCCTGCGGGGAAGGCGACGGAGGTGGTGGCCGGCCGGTTCGCGACGGCTCCCGCCGAAGATGAGCCCGCGGAGGTGACGTTTGTCTGGAGCAGCGACCTTGGCGGGCAAGGCCATTGCCGTCAGGGCGCCGCGCCGTACTCGATTCTCGAGCGCATGGCCGAGGAACGGCCGGCCTTCGCGGTGTTGCTCGGCGACCTGATTTACGCCGACGACCTGTGCCCCGTGCCCCCCAACGCGCCGGGCGGGCAGTTCGTGGCGGAACGTCTTGATCAGTTCCGGGCCAAGCATCGCTACCAGCGTGAGGCGCCGGCCCTGCAGCGGTTCCTGTCGGCCGTGCCCGTGTATGTGACCTGGGACGACCATGAGGTGCGGAACAATTTTTCCGGGCCCCACGAGGACCTGACCCCGGCCGGCCTGCGCGCATTCCTGGACTACTGGCCGGTCCGGACGCCCCTGGGAGATCCGCGGCGCCTCTACCGGCGTGCCCGCTACGGGGCGGCGCTGGAGCTCTTCGTGCTCGATGCACGGCAGTACCGCAGCCGGAACAGCGACCTGGACGGGATGGGCAAGACGATGCTCGGCGACGAGCAACGGGAATGGTTGCTGCAGGCCCTGAGCCGGTCGACGGCGACCTGGAAAGTGATCGCCAGCAGCGTCCCCCTGTCGATTCCCAAGGGCGGGACCTTGCTGGACCCTGGAAACGACAGCTGGGCAAGGGGGGAGGACGGGACGGGGTTTTACGAGGAGCTGAAGCTCATCGTGGACCTGATCCTGGCCCGGAAGATCCGGAACGTGGTCTGGCTCGCAGGCGATGTGCACTTCGCGCAGGTCAACACCTATGACCCCGACAAGGACGGCAAGACCGATTTCTACGAATTCGTCTCCGGGCCGCTCGCCGCGGGAACGCGGAACGCGGTCGCTCCCGCCTCCGACCTGCAGCCGACCACGCTCTACAGCGACGGGGGGTTCGCGAATTTCGGGGTCGTCTCGCTGAGCCCCACCAGGCTACGCCTCCGCATCGTGGACGAGGGGGGACGCGCGCGGTTCGAGCGGACGTTCGAGCCCCGGCCCCCGTCCTAGGATCCTGAGGCTGAAGTGATTCGAGCTCGGGGCAGGCGTCTCACACGGGGCGGCGACCACATTGGCGCAGGGCCACGCCTGTCCTGCTCAGCGCTCCGGTTCGACCGCACTAACCCTCCCATCCGCTCGGCTGCGGATTCTTGCTGCGT
>JBFKNO010000157.1:0-6659 GCA_041629275.1 Nitrospiraceae bacterium | reverse complement strand
GAGAACCTGGTCGTCCCCGACAAGACACGGCCGCTGTCCGGGGGGGCCATCGAGCCCTGGTCGAAGCCGGGGACGGACTGGTGGCAGCGCCAGATGCTCCTGGCCATGAAGCGCCGCGGCGTCAGCCTCTCCACTCCCTACGCCGACCTCCCCGACGCGGTGCGGCGGCTCCTGTGGGGAGGCGACAAGAAACTCGAAGGGATCGAGCAGTTTTTCGAGTACCTCGAGCACAAGCGGTACAAGCTCCACGTGCGGGTCTTTTTGAGCCGCTACCGCACGCCCTTCCCCTGTCCGAAGTGCGCGGGATCCCGGCTCACCTCCGCCGCGCTCCACGTCAGAATCGCCGGGGCGAACATTCACCAGATTTCGGAGCTCACCGTCCGGGAGTCTGCAACCTGGTGCGACAACCTGCAACTCTCCGACTTCGAGGCGGCGGTCTCGAAGGAGGTGCTCAACCAGCTCCGGGCGAAGCTCGCCTTTCTGCAGCGGGTGGGCCTCGGGTACTTGACCCTGACTCGCCAGACACGCACGCTCTCCGGGGGCGAGGCGCAGCGCATCACGCTGGCCAATCAATTGGGCGCGAAACTGGTCGGCACCTTGTACGTCCTGGACGAGCCGACGATCGGCTTGCACGCGCGCGATACCCTGACGCTCGCGCACATTTTGAGAGATCTGGCCCGGGCGGGCAATACCGTCGTGGCGGTCGAGCACGATCGGCAGGTCATCCAGGCGGCGGACTACATCGTCGAGCTTGGGCCGGGGGCCGGCGAACAGGGGGGCGAGGTCGTCTGCGCGATGGCTCCCGGCCCGTTCGCGTCCGATTCCCAGGCGATCACGGCCCGCTATTTGCGCGGCGAGGAGACGATCGCCGTACCTCCGGTTCGTCGCCGGGGCACCGGCAACACGCTCATCATCGCCGGCGCTCGTGAGCATAATCTGAAAAAGCTCACGGTCCGATTTCCGCTCCAGATGCTCATCTGTGTCACCGGCGTGTCGGGCTCCGGCAAAAGCACCTTGGTCGAAGAGACTCTGTACCGTGCCGTCGCCCGGGCCTTCCGCGTCGACTCCCTGCCGATGGGGAAATTCACGGCGATCAGGGGGCTCGAGCACCTCCAGGGTATCCGCCTGATCAACCAGGAGCCGATCGGGCGCACGCCGCGATCAAATCCCGTCACGTACCTCAAGGCCTTCGATGAGATCCGGACCATCTTCGCCGCCCAGCCCGAGGCACGGCGGCGGCGGCTGACACCGGCTCACTTTTCGTTCAACACCACCGGCGGGCGATGCGAGCGCTGCCAGGGCTGCGGCTCCGAAAAGCTGGAGATGTATTTCTTCGAGGATATGTACGTCACCTGCGAGGACTGTCACGGGCGCCGGTTCAAGCCGGAGGTGCTGACCGTGCAGTACCGGGGCAAGACCGTGCACGAGGTTCTTCGCATGACCGTGGATGAGGCCAGGGGATTTTTCTCCGGCGCCACCCGCCTCGCGGAAAAGCTCCGCCTGCTTCATTCAATCGGCCTGGGGTACCTGAGGCTTGGCCAGGCGGCGACGACGCTCTCGGGCGGCGAGGCGCAACGCCTCAAGATCGCGGCCGAGCTGGCACGAGGCGCGGGCCGGGGCGTCAAGGAAAACGCGGGTCGATCCGCGCGGCGGGACAAGCCGGGGACGGGGGGACAGCTTTACGTGCTGGACGAGCCGACGACCGGGTTGCACCTCGACGACGTGAAGAAGCTCCTCGCCGTCCTCAACCGACTCGTGGATGCCGGCCACACGGTCATCGTTGTGGAGCACAACCTCGACGTGATCAAGACCGCGGACTGGATCATCGACTTGGGCCCGGAGGGCGGCGAGGACGGCGGATACCTGGTCGCCGAAGGTCGTCCAGAACAGGTGGCGCAAGTGGAGGCGTCTTATACGGGGCGGTACCTTCGACCGCTGCTCCCTGGTCAGGACTGAGGACTGAGGTATGTGAGGACTCAGAGGGGCAAAGAGGAGCCCACGAATACTCTGCTAATGAAGACGCGAGACTGGATCGCTTTCACTCAGTCCTCAGTCCTCATGCCTCAGCACTTTTCCTAGTTGAGGCTGGGGTCAGGCGGCATCTCGGCGTACAGTCGGTAGGGGCCGCCGAGTGAGCGAAGAATATCGGGCCAGATCTGCGAGGGATCCTTGTCGAAGACCACAGCCGGATCGGCGGGTATCGTGATCCAGGAACCGGTCTTCATCTCGTTCTCGAGCTGCCCCGGCGCCCAGCCGGAGTACCCGATGTAAGCACGGAACGGATTGTCCACGTGGCTATCGGTCAACAACCGTTCCACCATCTGCACGTCCCCGCCGAGGTACACGCCGTCGAAGACGTGGTGCGACTCCGACGGACGCTCCGTCAGGCGATAGAGCACGAGCACCTGATTCGGCTGGACGGGCCCCCCGGAAAAGAGCACGTGCCGTTGCGCCTCGAGGATCGGGATCTGGGGGAGCGCCTCGGACAAATGCATGGCAGTCGGCCGGTTGACGACCACGCCAAGCGCCCCTTCAATCCCGTGCTCACACAGCAGCACGACCGTCTGCCGGAAGTTGGGATCCCTGAGCGTCGGCGCGGCGACGAGAAAAACTCCTTTACCCAGCGACAGCTCCATGGCCGAATGCTACAACGGTCCCGGCGCAGCAATCAAGGTGACACCCCATCTGTCCGAATCCCTCAAAGCTCATAGAGGTCCGGCCTTCTGTCTTTCACCAAGTCGTTGTAGGGGTTCAGTTTTTTATCCTCCGCCAAGGCGGGGTCGACGTCGATGACGGCCAGGTCCTCCTGATCGCGCGCGGCACGATACAGAATGTGACCCCTGGGGCTCACGACCTCGCTGTTTCCGATATAGGTCAAGCGCTCTTTTCCTCCCCGCTCCTCACATCCCATCCGATTCGCCGTCACGCAGAAGACCCGATTCTCGAGGCACCGGGTCACCATCGCATCGGGACAGTGGGGCAGAACCAGGTTGGACGGATGGCACAGAATGTGTGCTCCTTTGAGCGCGAGCGTGCGCGCGGCTTCCGGATACATCCAGTCGAAACACACCATCAGGCCCAGCTTCACCGCCCCGACATCCCAGACCTGAAAGCCGGTATCGCCGGGCGAGAAATGGCGAGTCTCCTCGTAAAACAAATGCGCCTTTCGGTACAGGCCGATGATTCCTGCCGGACCGACGAGGACCGCGGAGTTGTAGCACCGCCCCCCGGCCCGCTCCGGCAGGCCCGCCGCGAGCACCATTCGCCTGGCGCGCGCGATCTCGATCAGCCGCGTGGTGGTAGGCCCCTCGGGGATAGGCTCGGCCAGCAGCTCGACCTCGTGCTCGGACACGAATTGGTACCCGGAGGCAAACAGCTCGGGAAGGACGAGGAGATCGCTTTCGACGGTGGCGAGCTTCTCGGTGACGGTGTCCAGGTTGCGTTTGACCTCACCGAACACCGGGTCGAACTGGAAGAAACCGACGCGCATATGAAGAAGGGCGCGGGGCTCGCGGCGCGCGGCAAAGGTTGCCTCTGGCCGCTTGCCCCTCGCCTCTTGCCCAGTCCTATTTAACTTCTGATAGATGCATCACTGCGCTCTTGGCGTGCTTTGTCGCGACCCCGGCATGGCCCTGGCCGCCGTGCTCGACGGCTTCTTCCAGCTCGTGCACCCCCTCATTGAGGTGGGGATTGCTCATTTCCTTCTGGGCCATCTTGGCGTGCTTGAGCGCCACCTGCGCATGCTTGACGATTTCTTTCGGGTGCCCCGCCTCACCATGCTCGACGGCTTCCTGGGCGTGGGCAATGGCCTCGGCCACGTGAGGGTTGCCGGCCGTTGCGTCGCGCGTCAGGACCGGCGCGACAACCAGCGCGGACGTGAGTGCAAGAATCATCAATCCCCAAAGCTCGACTCGCCGCATACAGCACCTCCCCAGGCAACATGAAGATGAATGATCCAGCATCCGCCGGATCTCCAAGTAACACTTCGAGATTACCATGGCACTCACACGTCATTCTACTGCGCGTCTATGACGGCTTGGCCGGCTCTTGATTCATCACCTTGTGAAGCAACTTGACGTCCTTCTCGACAGGGGCGCCGTAGTCCCGACTCCACTCCCACCACGAGCCGGGATAATTTCGAACCTCTTGGCGGCCGGCGAGCCTGAGCACGAAATAGAGCCAACTCGATCGGACCCCTCCGGTGCAGTAGCAAATGACGGGCCGGTCTGGCTCCACGGCTCTCTCCTGGAGAATGGCCAGGATGCTGTCGGGATCCTTGACTGTAGCATCCCCCTTGAGAAACAAATTCCATGGCACATTCACCGCCGAGGGAATGTGTCCCGGACGCGGGATGCCCGGCATCTCCCGGCCCGCGTACTCCTCCAGGCTTCTGGCATCCACGATCGTGACGCCCGCCTGCTGCGACTTCAGGATTTTCTTCAACTCATCCTTTGTCACGATCAGGTCAGGATGTGGCGTGGCCTTGAAATTCCCCGGCTTCGGTGTGGCAACACCGTGCTCGTAGGGTCGTTTCTCGTCGATCCACTTCACCCAGCCACCGTCAAGGATCCGAAGATTTCGATGCCCCAGGTATTCGAGCATCCAGTACATGCGGCCTTCGTCCCCCCAATTGTCGAAGGGATTCGAATAAATCACGACCTCGCTGTCGTCGCTGATTCCCAGTGCGCGGATCTTAGTTTCCAGGCGGCCGACGTCCGGATCCAGAAGGCCTTTTGCCGCGGCATGGGGGTCGCTGAATTCGTGCCACGTCGTGTGCACCGCGCCCGGAATATGCCCGCCGAATGCGTAGGCGGCCTTTCCGCGAACATCGACGACGACCAACCCCTCACGCCCGAGCCCCTGCTGTAGGGCCTCGCTATCGATTAAAAACGGATGTGACATGGTTCTCCTCTATGCTCGATGGCGACCGATCCGCCGTCACATGGGTTGCGTCTCTTTACCAACACTCTCCGCGACGCACGCAAGGTGCTCCGGTGGAGAGGAATCGCGGAGCACCTCGACCAATGCACCCGAAAGCGGAAAGCTGCGCTCGTAAATGGTAAACCGATACGGATCATCGGCCTTCAACCCGTAATGCTCCCGCAACATCTCGTGCTGGTCGTCCGTCAATATGTGGTATCGGACACGCGTCGTCAAGGTCAGCCCCGCGCTGTCCGCGGGGAGTCGATAGGCGAAGGTGTACTCGCGACTGGCCAGCGGGAGCAAGCGGTTGTCCAGCACTTCCACGATGACCGGCTGCCACATGATCCAACGCCCCATCGTGTTGGTCTGCTCGGACAACACGGCCCCCGTCTCGTCTCGAACAATGAATTCGACGGTGAAGAATCGGTCGGGGTCCCCGCTCGGGATCTTGTGGCCCGCGCCGGCATTCATGAGCGTCAGCGTGAACTGGACCTCCTGGCCGGGCGCGGGGTCCACAGGGACCGCCTCCACCTGAACGGCCACCGCCTGTTTGATCATTTCAGGGTCGTGCCCCCCGCGCCAGAGATGCTGCCGCCCGCGACGAACCGGCCCGCCCTCCGCAACGGGGCGGTCCACTTGAGGCATGTGGCAGCTCTGGCAGATCAATCCCCGCTCCTGCATGTAATAACGCCCCTCGTATTCCGCGTAGGTCCCGCAGGGCCCGACATTGTAGAACTGCGCCGGACCGGACACGACGTTGTGACAGCGGTAGCAGACCTGGACGGTCCGAAACCCCGGATCGAACCCCGTGGGATGCGGGGCGGCCGAGTCATCGTAGGGTCCCCAGATCACCCCGTCGCGCACGTGACACGCGGCACAGGTGACCGCTTCCTGCTGGAGCTCGGGATCATAACGGGGGTTGGGCTCCTGCACGGCCCGCTCCACCCGGCCGCGAGGAATGGCCCCGATCAGCGTCGGTTGCTGATTCTCCAGCGGCGTGTGGCAATTCAAACAGACCCAGATGTTCTGGTCTTTCCTCCAGTATGCCTGGAAAAACGGGTCCTCGTAGGCGTAGGCGTGGATGCTGGATTTCCACTCCTCGTAGATCTCTCGGTGGCATTGCCCGCAAGACTCGGCGCTCAGGCTCTCGATCCCCTTGGGGACGGCCTGGTGGGGAATGGGTCTGGCATAATCCTCGCGGAGGCCGAAGATCACGACGGGCTTGATCTCCGTGTAGTAGACATACACGAGCGCGGCGGCGAAGACCGCACCGACGACGACCTTGGTCAGGCGACTCATGCGGCCAAGAGTCCCAGCACATGTTGCTCCACGGAAGCGGACAGTGCCTTGAGGTTATAGCCTCCCTCCAGACTGGACAGCAGTCGCCCCCGGCAATGACGCTGGGCGATGTCCGCCACCAACCGAGTCAGGTCTCGATACCCCTGCTCCGTCAGCCCCATACTGGCCAGCGGATCGTCGCGGTGGGCGTCGAATCCCGCTGAGATGATGACGAGCTCGGGCTGGTACGCATCGGCAGCCGGTACGAGCACACGCTGAAATACCTGGCGGTATTCTTCATCGCCCTCGCCGGGGGACATGGGCACATTAATCGTCGTCCCCTCCCCCTTCCCGCGTCCTCTCTCGTCGGGACGACCGGTCCCGGGATAATGTGGAGACTGATGCGTGCTGAAAAAAAGCACGCTGGGGTCATCGTAAAAGGTGTGTTGGGTGCCGTT
>JBFKNO010000156.1:0-6692 GCA_041629275.1 Nitrospiraceae bacterium | reverse complement strand
CGAACCTCCGCGATTCGCACTGACGGGCGTGCCCCTCGCCCCACACGGGCACACAAGCGGAACCGGCCACGTCGGCATGGCCCTGCACCCGGCCTCATCCCGAAACTCACGATCAGGTCGTCCTCAACAGGCGATGAGTGCGGGGATGAACACGCACCCAAGATTATTTTTGACAGCAGTGGGCGCCACTACGCTCTTGCGAGTGAAGAATCACCGATGACGAGTGACTTCCCCCCCTCAGCTCACCTCGAACTGCACCTGCATCTCCTGCTCGAGGACATAGCCGATGAATTTCATGTCGGCAGACTTGGCGCCGAAGAGCAGCCCCCCGGCGCCGATGACTTGCCGGTAATAGAACTCCACGAGCCCTTGAAAGACCGGGATGTTCAAGGGACCGCTGTAATTGTGCGGGGTCGTGACCTCCAGGAATGCCTCGCGGGACTCGATCCCGATGGGCTCCCTCACGTCCGCGAAGAGGTCGGCGTGCTGCCGGCCTTCGACGTCCAGGTCGAAGTAGACGCGCGCTCCGACATGGCGGTCATCAGCTTCGGCCTCGGGCGAGTTCATGACGCAGCGGCGGAACGTCAAGGTGGCGGTCGCCATCGCGCGGACCTCCCTGGGAGGCTGAATAGTACAATAAAGCGTTGATTGAAAACACGTTTTCCGGGACCGCCGTCGGGCTCGCGCGGTCCGCGCGCGCCTCCGAATGTCGCGGAACGCTCTGAATTCACAGAGCAAACCCCCTGCAGGGGGCCGGCCATTCCCCCCTTGCTTTCACCTCCTAATATGTTGATACTATGCGCCGGAGGCCTGCGGATTCTTCTCACAGCAAAAGGAGGTTGTCATGGCAGAGGGCGCCACGGGATTTCTCTTTGGAGCCAAGAGCGGTGAAGGACGCGTACTCATTGTCGACGATGAACCGGACATCCGAAAGGTCGTCCGCATGACCCTGGACAAGGCCGGTTACGAGTGTCTGGAAGCCGAGGATGGTGAAAAGGCGATTGAAATCATCAACACGGGTGACAACCGGATTATGCTCGATGTCATTATCTGTGATATCCGCATGCCGAAGATCAACGGCGTGGAGGCCATCAGCTACTTCCAGAAAGAGTATTCCAGGGTTCCCTTGATCGTGCTGACTGGGTTTCCGGATGTGGAAATGGCCACCTCCTTTTTGCGATCAGGCGTGGTAGATTACTTGGTGAAGCCCGTTGAGGGAGAAAAGCTGAAAGCCTCCGTCAAGAAAGCGATGGAGCAGCGCGAAATCAACCGCCTGTAGCGGGCGGGCCTCCTTCCACGCTGCCCCCTCATCCCCGCGCCAGAGGAGAGGCTCTCCTTCTCTTCTCTGGCTCCAGGGGAGGGCCAGCAAGCCTCCCTCGACTCGCCCGGCTTCCGGCGCGACACCATGGCGAATCCCCAGACGATCAACATTGCCATCCTTGGTGCCGGCAGGGGCGGATGCGCGCTCCTCGATCTCCTGGCCAACCTTCCGGACGTCAACGTCGTCGGCATCACCGATCAGAGCTCCACGGCCCCGGGCCTGAGGCGCGCCGCAGACCACCAAGTTACGATCACCAGGACCCTGGCCGAGCTCATCGGGCATCCGGACGTCGACCTCATCGTCGACGTGACCGGCGACCCGACGGTCCCGGCGCTGATCCAGGGGGGCAAGCGGCCCGGCAGCGAGGTGCTCGGCGGCGCCGCCGCCCGGCTCCTGTGGCGTCTCGTGCAGCATGAGACGGAGATCCAGGCCCAGCTCCTGAGCGCGGAGAAGCTGGCCAGCATCGGGACCTTCGCATCGGGGCTTGCCCACGACATCAACAATCCGCTCTACCTGATTCTCGGCCTGGCGGAGAACCTGGTCGGCGAGAAGGATCCGGCGATCATCGGCGAGCAGGTTCGTGACATCATCCAGGCGGTTCAACGCATCAGCACGCTGACCAGGGAGCTGATGCAATATGCCCGCTACTCCGGGACAGATGTCCCTCAGGACATCGAGCTCACCTCGAAGCTGGACGAAGCGTTGAAGATCGCCCGGTACGCGGCTGCGCTCCAGGACCTGTCCGTGGTGAAATCCTACACGGCCACGCCGATTGTCCGGGCCAATCCGGACGACCTCGTCCATGTCTTCGTCAACATCCTGACCAATGCGATCCACGCGATGGACGGCAGGGGGACATTGACCCTGACGACCGAATGGTTCGATCATACGGCTCGGGTCGCCATTTCCGATACCGGGTGCGGCATTCCCAAGGAACACCTCCGCAGAATCTTTGATCCGTTCTTCACGACCAAGCCGCCGGGCAAAGGCACGGGCCTGGGGCTCCACAACGTCCGAACGATCGTGAAAAAACTGAACGGCCACATTTCGGTGGAAAGCGAGGTCGGGAAGGGCACGACGTTCCGACTCGATTTCCAAAAGGCGTGAGCGGCACGCGATGGAGTCTCCAAGGACCACCGTGAGCAAGAAATCCCGTTGGGGCCTCAAAGGCAAGCTGATCATATCCATGCTCCTGGTCGGCGTGGTGCCCTTGGTCGTCGGTCTCGTCATGGCATTCTATGTCGGCTACGAGGAAATCCGCATGGTCAGCGGGACGAACTTCGCCGCGATCGCGACCGAAACGGCGAGGAAGCTGGACCTCGTGTTGACCGAGGAGGTGTCGAGAACGCGACGCATCACCAGAGACCCCCGCATCATCAAGACCCTCGAGGTGCGTCGCGACCAGGCGACGCCCGACGAAGACCGCCTGGCGCTGGAAGCCAAGATGGCCAAGGGCTGGGCGAAGCGGGAGCCGGAGCTGGTCAAGGCCCTCACGCAGAACGATCTCGGCGATCTCCTGCGTCGCTATTACACGGGCCCGACGACCGAATCCGAGCAGCAGGTCCCCGTGGTCACGCGCAGCGCGAAACGCGCCCTGTTCATCACGGACATCCACGGCACGCTCGTGGCCAGCATCAACGCCGATGCGTCGTTCGCCAATGCACAGGAGGAATGGTTTCAAGGCGCCTTCAATCGAGGCGTGGGACAGGCCTATATCACCGATGTGGCGTTCGATGAGCGATTCAAGGTGTTCACGTTCAGCCTGTCCCTCCCCATCATGGACAGCATCCGCTATCAGGCCGTCGGTGTCCTGCACCAGGTTTATGACGCGAAGGAGTTCCTGGCTCCCTCCGTGCACCCTATTCGCTTTGGGAAGACCGGGCACGTCATGCTGATCGACACTGCGGGAACGGTCATCACGTGCCCCATTCTGCCGACGGGGGTCCGCCTCGCAGATCCACGCTTGATCGAGCTGGTGACACCGCCCCAACCCGGCTGGGTCGCCGCCCCGAGCTCCGGACACGGGGACCAGAGCGACTCCCTCATCGCCTCCATTGCCGGGGCGATCATCGGCTATGCACGTCTGCCGGAGACCAGCCGGATCACGCAGAGCTCCACCAACCGGGCCTGGCACACCTTCGTCTGGGAGTCCTCCGATGAGCTCTTCGCCCCGGTCGAGCACCTCTTGAGCTGGATCTCGGTCTTCGGGTTCGTGGCCATCGGCCTGCTCGTCACCCTGGGCTACATGGCTGCGGGGCGCATCGTCACCCCGATCCGTCGCCTGCAGGAGGCCGCGCTTCTGATCGGCCGCGGCGAGCTGAAGGAGCGGATCCAGATCAAGACCGGGGACGAGATCGAGGACCTGGCCGAGGAGATCAACCGGATGAACGCCCAACTGGAGGTCGCCTTTGCCGGATTGACCGACCAGGTCGCGCAGAAGACGGAAGAGGTCCAGTATCTCCAGCAGGTCACCGATCAGATCCTGGACAGCATGGTGACCCCGATAGTTCTCCTGGGCCCGGAAGCGCGCGTCGAGTATATCAATCGGGCGGCCAAGGAAGCCTTCTGCCTCGAAGGTCAGGAGGGCGAAGGCAACAATCTCTTCGACCTCCTCCCATTGGACGACATGAGCCAGACCCGGCTGGAGGTCGAGCTCGACGCGCTGACGGCACCGGGCGGGAACGGAAAACGGGACCTGGCGGACGAGGAGTCCTCGCGCGACAAGGTTAATCTGCGGGATCCACTGAAGCCCCAGCTCGCCTCGGAGCCATCCCAGGCGCGCAAAGAGGTCCAGATCGGCCCCTGCATTTACAATTACGAATGGTTTGAGATCAGCGCCCGCGGCAGCGGCCCGCGCATCGGGCTCATTCTCCGGAACGTCACGGACGAGAGTCGGCGGCAGGACCAGCTCATCCAGGCCGAAAAGCTCGGCAGCATGGGCGTGCTCGCCGCCGGGATCGGGCATGAGCTGAACAATCCGCTCTTCGGCATCCTGGGCCTGGGGGAAGCGATCCAGGACGAGACGGACCTCGGCAAAATCAAGGCCTACGCGAAGGACATCGTCGGGCACGGCAACCGAATGGCCGGGACGATCCGAGATTTCACCGGAATGGCGCGCTCCAATGCGAAAGAGCGATCGTCCAAGGTCGACATCAACGACCAGTTGGACCAGGCCTTGCGACTCGTGCCGCACGACGGTGAGAACGAAGCCGTGCAGGTCGAGACGAGCTATCAGCCGCTCCAGTCGATTACGGCGGTGCCCGAGGAGCTGCGGCAGGTCTTCGTGAACGTCATCGCCAACGCCATGCAGGCCATGAAGCGCAGGGGGAAACTGACGATCTCCACACAAATTCAAGACGGCATCATGGAGATCCGGGTTCATGATACGGGTCCCGGCATTCCGAAGGCCTTTTTGTCCAAAGTCTTCGATCCATTCTTCACGACCAAGGGCCAGGGTGAGGGCTCCGGTCTGGGGCTCACCGTCGCCAATCGCATCGTGACCAAATACGGCGGGCGCATGCAACTCTCCAGCGAGGAAGGTCAGGGCACGACCTGCCTGATCACGTTTCCGCTTCCAGACTACACGCATACGGGAGAGCGCAACTCATGAGCATTCATACCCAGCGGAATCTGACACTCTGGTCGGGGCTCGTCGGTGCCTGCCTGCTGATCGTCGGCCTCTGGACCCTCTCCTACGGGGAGCGCAGCAAGGACGAGGTGCCCCTGATCCATCCCCAGCGGGTCGCGGACTACGTCCATGCGGTCGTGGAAGCGGATCGAACCATTTACACGACGCATGTGGTGGAGCGCATGCAGGAGAAAGGCATCACGTTCGCCGCCGAGCACTGGGAGCAGCGCAATGCGCTTCCCCTCCCGGCGCAGTTCCTCAAGTATTCCGGGCGCCTCGCGGCCGAAAACGGGAGCGGCATCCGCTACGGACTGATCAGCCTTTGGCCCATCCGGAACGGCCCGGCCACCGAATTCGAGCGGGAAGCTCTTGAAGAGTTGCTCAAATCCTCCACGAAGCCCTACGCGGGCATCGTCAAGAGCGGTAAGCGCCGCTTCTACCAAGCCGTCTACGCCGATCGGGCCGTGTCGAAAGCCTGCGTCAGCTGTCACAACACCCACCTGCTGAGCCCCAAGCGCGATTTCAAGCTCAACGACGTCATGGGCGGAATCGTGATCACCATTCCCCTCGAGGAGTAAGAACTGGGTACGGGGCTCGGGGCGAGAGGCAAGTGGTCAGAAACACCGACTCGCCGCCTGCGCCGACCGCGATCGGACGCTCCCGTTTCTGCTCCCCCTAGCCTCTCGCCACTCGCCTCGAGCCCCTCCTCCATCCCATTGACTATTCACCCCTGACCCGGTATCACTTCCCCCATGACTGATCTGTTCGCCGGCTACGAGACCGGACAATACTACGACGAGATGTTCGAGGCGCCGGGCCGCCCGAGGCCCCACTACCGGCAGCTCTACGAGCGACTGCGCGAGCTCCCGTCCGACGAGCTCACGCGGACCCAGGCCCTCGCCGACCGGGCCTTCCTCGACCACGGCATCACGTTCACGGTGTACGGAGACCCCCGACTGACCGAGCGCATCTTTCCCCTGGACATCGTGCCGCGGATCATCCCGAACAGCGAGTGGCGCGAGCTGGAGCTGGGCCTCCGCCAGCGCATCCGGGCCTTGAACGCCTTTTTGCTGGATGTGTACGGAGAGCAGGCGATCCTGCGGGATGGCATCATCCCCCGCCACCTGATCGAAAGCGCCGCCCACTTCCAGCGCCCCTTGATCGGATTTCGGCCGCCCAAGGACATCTTCATCCATATCGCGGGCATCGACCTCATTCGCGACCACACGGGCACCTATTACGTCCTGGAGGACAACGTCCGCACGCCGTCCGGCGTGAGCTACGTGCTCGAGGACCGTGCCATCATGAAGCGGGTGTTTCCGCAGCTCTATGCCCAGATGCGCGTCCGCCCCGTCGACCACTATCCGAACCAGCTCCTCGAGAACCTGACCTATGTCGCGCCCCGCTCGGGGGAGAGCCCCACGATCGTCCTGCTGACCCCAGGCGTGCACAACTCGGCGTACTTCGAGCACACGTTCCTCGCCCTCCAGATGGGCATTGAGCTGGTCGAGGGTCAGGATTTGGTCGTCGAGTCCGACCGCGTGTTCATGAAGACAACCGACGGGCTCCGCCCCGTGGACGTCATCTACCGGCGGGTCGACGACGCCTTTCTCGACCCGGAAGTGTTCCGCAGCGATTCCGTGCTGGGAGTGCCGGGCTTGATCCGGGCGTATCGAAGCGGCAATGTGGCCCTCGCCAATGCGATCGGCACGGGGGTGGCGGACGACAAGGCTGTCTATGCCT
>JBFKNO010000155.1:0-6739 GCA_041629275.1 Nitrospiraceae bacterium | reverse complement strand
TGCCGTTCGTCACCCTCCGATTTTACGTTTTGTCCAGACGGCTCGCCCTGGGAGGTCAAGAGGCGCCATGAGATGGCGCAGCTACACGAAGCGTTCGTGGCGGGTGAAGAGCATATCCACTCCCAACTTCCCCGATGATCGGCCCGGGGCCCGGGCCTGGCGTCGCGAATCGCGGAGGTTCGGGCCCCGCACTTGCCGAGCAGACGCGGTCCGCGGAGCGGACTGCGAGGACTGTTTGAGCGCCAGCCCGGCGCAGCCTCGGGTTGGCGCGAGTTCCGCAGCAGAGCGGATGCGAGGGTTAGTGCGGTCGAACCGGAGCGCTGAGCAGGACAGGCCCGGCCCCCGGGCCAACCCCTGAGGCCTTTCACGTCGTCACAGATGTGAGATCTCCTCGCCCTCTTCTTCTTTCGCCTTGCGCTGCACCAGCCGCCGCTCCAGCGCCTCCTTCGCGATGTTCCGCCCGCCCAACCCGAGGGCAATCGCCAAGGCCATGACGATCCCGCCGAAGACGATCGAGAAGGCCGCCACCACGATCTCCTTCGCGATCCCGAGATGAGTCAGCACCATGGCGAAGGTAAAAATCAGGATGCCCCAGCGAATCAGGTTGGCGAGCAGCCGGGCCTCCTGGACCTGCGCGTTCACCAGCCCGATCAACGCGGCTTCGGCGATGAAGTTCGACAAGAGCCAGCCGGCCATGAGGAGCAGGAGCGCGGCCAGGAGATGCGGCAGGAAGGCGATGATGCCGCTCATGAGGTTGGCGGTCGCCTGGAGATTCAGCGCATCGACCGCCATGAAGATGAACAGGAGAAAGATGATCCAAAAAGCCAGACGCCCAACCAGCGTCGAGGCCTGTGGCCTGACTCCTGAGTGGGCCAGCGCAGAGGTCAGGCCGGAGCGATCGCAGAGCGAGTCGAACCGGATCGCCTTCAAGAGGCGAAGCAAGACGGCCTTGACGATCAGCCCGACGACCAGGCCGATGACCAGGAACGTCAACGTGGGAAGGAGCTTGACCAAGAGGGCGCCCACCCGCCCCATCGTGTCCTGAAAGACTGCCAGCATGGCTTCACGCCAAGATTCACTCATGGCACCTACCTCCAACGCTCCACCAGGTACGGCTTGCGCACCTCGTACTCCCGGCAGAGTCGCTCAATGAGACGCTCCGCACCATCCGCGTCACTATCCTTCGCCTCCAGAATGAAGCTGGCGGTTTTTCCCAGGTACAAGGGCGTCAGCGCCTTCAACAGGTGCTCGCGATGGACGGCCTTGTCGTGGCAGGCCAGGGCGAAGTCGTACACGACCTGCACCCAGATGTCATCGGGAAATCGGAAGTCCTCCACGTCGAGCAGGCCGAGGGGCAGGACCTGCGGGAGCGTATCCACCGACAGGATCAGCTCCCACATCGGAAGCAGGTCGCGCAGCCCCTGACGAAACCCCTTGACCATCCGCCCCACGTTGACGGTCACGGGCTCGATCCCCACCTCCACCGGGGGTCCGAAGAGGGGCACCGCCCTCGATCCCTTGCGTCCCTCCCAGACGGACAGATAGTCCTCCATGAGCGCGAAGACCGATCCCACCGCGTGGGCGAGCATCACCGAGAGCTCCGCGCCAGAAGCCTTGGAGTCCTGCACCTTGGACCCGAGAAACGCCTGGCCGACCTCAAAGCCCTCGGCCACGGCCACGGTCGTCAGCCAGTTCTCGAGCCCCAGATGAATCAGCGCGCCGCCCCAGACGTCCTTGCGCAGATAGGTGGAGACCATTTTGCCGGAGAACCCGTGGCCCCCGCCCATCTGGTAGCGCATCCGCCTCCCATAGAGCGCGCGGCAGAGCGGGTAAACCACGCTGTTCGTGAGGCTGCCGTCATACTTGTGCCGGCGAAACAGGGGCGCCACGAAATCACAGCCCCGCTCCGTGACGGGATTGACGAGGAGGTGGATCCAATCCGGCGACACGGATTTGAGATTGCCGTCGATGACCGCACAGGCGCCGACCTGCAGCGCCTCGGCCACCTCGAAGACCGCGCGATAGGCGTTCTCGTACCCCGGAATGCCATGGTCCGGCATGAACAGGGGACGGACCGTGGGCACGGGGTGGCGAACGAGCACGCTAGGCCGGCCGGCTCCCGCCGCCCGCTCGAAGCGCTGGGGCGTATCGTCCGTGGAGCCTCCATCGCAATTCATGAGGACGGCGCGAGACTTGGGATAGGACTTTGCCAGCCCGTCCGCGATCGCGCTGATGAGAGGCTCGACAGTCGGGCTGTTGTTATGGGTCGGAACGGCGATCAGAAGGTCGGCGGTGCCGACCGTGCGGACCCGCTCCTGGACATCCTCGGGAAGGAATTCGCTTTGCATCGTCGCCTACGCAGGCAGCGCTACCTTGAAGGATCTTGAGAAGGGTTCGTGGCGTCTCGATCCGGCTACGCCGTGAAGCTTTTCAGAAGCGTGAGGTAATCGCTCAGATGTCTCGTGATCAGAAAGTTGCGCCGGACGTGCTCGCGGGCCGCGCCTCCCATGCGGCCGATCATTCCGGGGTTGTTCAGCATGGCGCGGATCCGGAATGCGGCGCCTTCGACCGAATGGACGATGTAGCCGGTGACATCGTCGACGATCTGTGCGGCGATGCCGCCGGCGATGCCGCCGATGACGGGCTTCCCCTTCCACATCGCCTCCGACGCCGCCAGCCCGAACCCTTCCTTGATCGACTTGTGGAGCACGATCGTCGCCGACCGCTGGAGCGCGTTGATCTCCAGGTCCGCCTCGGGCGGGAGCTGCAGGATGTGGATGTCCGGGTCCTTGGAGGCACGCTCGAGCACCTCGGCCAGCACGGCTTCTCCCTCGGGATCGTGCGCGACCCCGCTGCCCGCGAGGACCAGGCGGCAGGGGTGGTGCTTTCTCACGAGGCGATAGGCCATCAGCGTGCCGACAGGATCCTTGAAGCGCTCGAAGCGCGAGAGCTGCAGCAGAATGGGTTTGTCCCGCGGGATGCCCAACCGCTCCATGACCCGGTTCACCTCGCTGCGAGCCAGCTCGCGATTTTTCTCGCTCAGGGGATCGATCGACGGGTGAATCACGAACTGGGGGATGGGCAATCGCTGTGCAAAGTCCGGGAGCGAGAAGACGGCGGCGTCGTACTTGACCACGAACCGGCGAAGAAAGCTCCAGATGCGGCGTTGCGGCTGGGACAAGTCCAGGTCGCAGCGCCAGATCCACTTGCCGTCTTTCTTGTAGTCCACCAGGGCCGCCGGCTGGGGATCGTGGACCATGACGAGATCAGCCTCCAGGTTCAGCGCCTGCGCGTTCCGCTCATTGACCTGGAGATAGACATTGTACATGTCATCGGTCGGCTCCTGTCCCTGGCCCTGCAAGGCGTTGTTCAAGCGCTTCGTGACATCGAAGAACTCCTGCACGCCGGCAATCACCTCCCAATTGGCATCGATGCCGAGTGATTTCATGATCGGGACGATCCTTCGCAGGACCTCCGCGCCGCCACCGCCATAGCGGACGGCGCTCACGTGGAGGAAACGACGGCCCTTCACCAGCTCGCTCAGCCGGTAGAGAAAGTCCACCGCCCCCTTCGGCGCGAACTCCCGGTATTCCTCCAGCTCAACGGGCATCGATGCTCCTATCGAGGTCTCCGAGCGACGCCATCAAAGGGCACTCCCTTCAATGCCGTAGGGACCGCTGTCCGCGTAGGCCTTCTGCAGCTTGAACCAGTAAAACCCATAGGGGCCGAGGCTCAGCACGTACGGCTGCTCCCCGATGCGAGGGAATCGTGACTCACCGAACAGCTCGATCGGGACGGCGCCACGGAACCGCCTCAGGTCCAGCTCGACCGGCTGCGCCGATCCGGCAAGGTTGTGCACCATGAGGAACGACTCCCCCTCATATTCGCGGATGTGCGCGAGCACCTTCTCGTTCGGGGCACGCAGGAACTCGATGGTGCCGCGACCGAAGACCTTGTGAGGCTTGCGCACCTCGATCATGCGCTTCATCCAATGCAGCATCGAGTGCGGCGTCTGCATCTGTGACTCGACATTCACGCCCTGGTAGCCATGCACGGGATCGGTGATGAGGGGGAGATACAGCGCCGCGGGATCCGCCTTGGAGAACCCCCCGTTGCGGTCGCCCGACCACTGCATCGGCGTCCGGACGCCGTTCCGGTCCCCCAGATGGACATTGTCCCCCATCCCGATCTCATCCCCGTAATAGATGATCGGGCTGCCCGGCAGGGTGAACACGAGGCTGTGCAAGAGCTCGATCTTGCGACGGTCATTGTCCAGCAGCGGCGCCAACCGGCGCGCGATCCCGATATTGCGCCGCATGGACGGGTCGCGCCCATAGGCATAGTACATGTAATCGCGCTCTTCCCCCGAGCACATTTCCAGCGTCAGCTCGTCGTGGTTCCTCAAGAACAGGCACCACTGGCAGCTGTCGGGAATCGCCGGCGTGTGCGTGAACATATCGACGATGGGGCTCCGGTCCTCGCTTCTCAGCCCCATGAAGAGCCGCGGCATCAGCGGAAAATGGAAGGCCATGTGAAACTCGTCGCCATCCCCGAAGTACGGCCGCACGTCAGCCGGCCACTGGTTGGCCTCCGCCAGCAGGATGCGTCCCTCGTAGGCCTCGTCGATCCTCCGGCGCACCTCCTTCAAGTACGCGTGCGTCTCGGGAAGGTTCTCGCAGATCGTGCCCTCCCGCTCGATCAAATACGGGACCGCATCGCACCGAAACCCGTCCAGCCCCTGATCCAACCAGAAGGACATGACGTCCAACATGGCCTTTTGCACGTCGGGGTTATCGAAATTGAGGTCCGGCTGGTGGGAGAAAAACCGGTGCCAATAATAGGCGTTGGCGGCCTGGTCCCAGGTCCAGTTGGACTTCTCCGTATCGATGAAGATAATCCGGGCCTTCTCGTACTTCTTGTCCGTGTCGCTCCAGACGTAGTAGTCACGCTTCGGGGAGTCGGGGGAGCTCCGGGACTCCTGGAACCACGGGTGCTGGTCAGAGGTATGATTCAACACCAGGTCCGCGATCACGCGGATGCCGCGCTGATGGGCCTGATCCAGGAACTCCTTGAGATCTTTGGTGCTGCCGTAGGGAGGGTGCACATTATAGTAGTCGGCGAGGTCGTAGCCGTCATCCTTCAAGGGGGAGGGGAAAAATGGGAGCAGCCACACGCAGTCGACACCCAACCATTGGAGGTAGTCCAGCTTCTCCGTGAGCCCGCGAAAGTCACCGATCCCATCGTCATTGCTGTCGTGGAACGCCTTGACGTGCACCTCATAGAAAATGGCGTCCTTGTACCACCGCGGGTCTGTCATGGTCGTCCGATCGTCACACTCTCTGATTAGGCGGTCTGCGCCTTGGCGAGGAACTCGTCGCAGGCCACCAGCAGGACGGAGCGCAGGCGCTCCAGGTTCCCGATGTAGGGATTCATCGCCTGGATCTTGTCAGACAGCTCGGGCATGCCCAGGGTGGCCTTGATCCAGAACGAGAAGTCGCTTTCTTCCCGGCGAAGCCTGATGCGGGCCTCGAACATATGGTAGTAGATGGCGCTGACGTCCACCTCGGCCAGCGCGTCACGAAACTCCTGCAACGTCCGCACCTGGATGCCGGTCGGCACTTCGATGATGCGAGATTGCTTGAAAAAGAACGGCTTGCCGAAGATCACCCTGGGCACGACCGACGTGCGGGACAGGTGATCATCGATGATCGAGATCAGCTCTTCGCG
The DNA here is from genome assembly GCA_041629275.1 of Nitrospiraceae bacterium. Taxonomy (GTDB): domain Bacteria; phylum Nitrospirota; class Nitrospiria; order Nitrospirales; family Nitrospiraceae; genus JBFGRM01. The sequence goes on along the minus strand of JBFKNO010000155.1, from coordinate 1,012 downwards.
CAGCGCCTCGAGGTTCTTGAACTCGAAGGGGTCCAGGACCGCGAGCCGTTCGCCGAGCACCAGGTCCCGCACCTGCGTCGCCACCCACTGGGCAAAGTCGTTGGAGTAGGCGCCGGGAATATAATGGTGGCGGAGGAAAAAACTGTGGGTGTGGTAATAGATCGAGTCGAGGGGGACCTCCTCGAGCAGCTCGACGAGCCGCCGCTCGTCCTCGGCGCGCTTCCCCAACAGCTCCTGTAGCTCACTGCACCCGACGAAGACAAACGGTCCCTGGCTGTGGCCCACCCCCGGTCTACCCCCCTTTATCGACTCTGTTTTACCAATGTAGCACAGGTTGTGCCAGAGGGCTCAGCAGAATTCTCGTCCAAGACAGCCTTGGGGGGCGGGCCCGGGCCAGCCTCCCCGAGAACCTGATTGCGACTACCGGCCAGATTACCTTACTATCCAGGCAGCCCCCTGGGACCCGTGGGACCGGTAGGGGGACGGAGGATCCGCCATGTGGCATTCCAAGTTGGTCCTGGCACTCGTCCTGATCGGCCTCGTGGTCTTGTTTGCCGTCCAGAACTACGAGGTGGTCCAGCTTCGCCTGCTGTTCTGGTCCGTGGAGATGTCTCGGGCGCTGCTTCTGTTCCTGGTGCTCGCCACGGGGATCGGGCTGGGCTGGATCGTCCGGAGCCTCAAATAGGTGGCTTGTCCCTCGGGATGACTCGCACGTGCGTTGGTGGTGTACAATCACGCAAATTTTTGCCTGTCGGTGGAGGAACCATGCCGAAAAATAAGAAGCAGACCCTGTCCCGGATCGACGACGACCCCCTCTGGTTCAAGGACGCGACCATTTATGAGCTGCACGTGCGCGCGTTTTGCGACAGCAATGGGGACGGCATCGGCGATTTCCGCGGCTTGATCCAGAAGCTCGACTACCTGCAGGACCTCGGGGTGACGGCGATCTGGCTGCTTCCCTTCAATCGGTCCCCGTTGAAGGATGACGGCTACGATATCGCTGACTACACCG
>JBFKNO010000154.1:0-6768 GCA_041629275.1 Nitrospiraceae bacterium | reverse complement strand
GCCGTTCCGCCCGTCATGCCGTCGGATATGCCCAGGATCCTCATGCTGGTGCTCCTTCAGAAGCGTTGGCTTGCCTAACAAAGGGGATGAACAGAATGGCCCTTTCTGTCATGCCCGCTCTCTTCTCCGTCATGCCCGCGAAAGCGGGCACCCATCTTTTTCTTCTTTTTCCTCCGCGACCTGGATCCCTGCTTCCGCAGGGATGACGGAGGGGAAAGACTGGATTCCTGCTTTCGCAGGAATGACAGAGAGGAAGAGAAATGACGGTGAACTATACGCGCTAATTCAAGACCAGCGGGGTCACGATGTCGGTCCAGCGGCGGTACCCCGCCGCGCTCAGGTGAATGCCGTCATCGAAGGCATAGTCCGCCCGGAGCTGACCCGTCTGGTCGGCAAAGGCCGGGTGCGCATCGACGTAGCAATATCCATGATTCCCGGCATAGGCGCGCAGGGAGGCATTGACGGATCTGATCGATTCGTTGAGGAAGGCCCGTTTGCCGCGGACCGGGAGGATACTGTGGATGCAGATCCGACTCGGCGGAACGCCGACCGATGCGACGTTCAGGAGCTCGATATAGCGATTCAGGATCTTCTCGACGGTAAAGGCCCCATCCGCCACCGCCCGATCCACGTCATTGACCCCGACCATGAGAAAGATTTTCTCCGGATGGCGGTCCGCCAGGAAGGTGACGCGGGCGCGCTCGATGACCTGGTCGATCGTATCGCCGTTCACGCCCCGGTTGGCGACTACGAGGTGTCCGTCGAGCCCCGCGAAGTACTCTGACCAGCCAAAGGTTTGCACGTGCGAATCCCCCGCGAAGACGATCAGGCGTTGTTCGCCCACCCGATCGGCGAGAAAGTCGAAGGCGCTGACCCGCTGCCGGTGATACCGAGCCTGCGGGGGCTCCGTCGCAGCCTCCCCGTTTTCGCCCAGGACGTAGGTTTCATACCATCGCAATGGAATGTCCCTTGTTTTGTAAACGTAAAGGCCGCCCACGGTCAGCGCGAGGACGTTGAGGGCCACCGACCAGATCAGCAGTTTGCGACCCATCCTGTTGGTACTTCCTCCTCGCCGTGGCCTTTGCTGCGCTGTAGCTGCGGCATCTCATGCCGCCTCTTCAGAGCCACGTGACGAGTCGGGCGCCGTGAGACGGCGCAGCTACAACCCTCCGTGTAGCTGCGGCATCTGATGCCGCCTCCTCGAGAGCGCGAGTCCGGCGGGCGCCGTAAGACGGCGCAGCTACAGTAGAGAAGAGGGGACGTAGAGCTAATCAAACGTCGCTTCCAGCCAGAGCTCGAGGACGAGGAGACTCCACAAGCGGTGCGAGTGGTTCCCCTGCTTGCGGACGTGCTGGTCCAGCAGGCTCCGGATCGCCTCGGGCTTGAGAAAGGCCCGGCGTGCTCGCGCCGCGGTCGATAAGGTGTCCGCCATCCACTCCGACAGGCCGTTGCTCTCGCGCAGCCAGTTCTTCATCGGGACGCTGTGGCCCAGTTTGGGGCGGTCATGGAGGATCTCCCTCGGTAGCACGGACTCCAAGGCCTTCCTATAAATGTACTTCGTGTCGGAGAGCCCCTTGATCTTCAATCGGGAGGGGATGCGGGAGGCGTATTCGGCGAGGCGGTAGTCGAGCAGCGGCAGCCGGCTCTCCACGCCAAAATGCTGGAGCAGACCGAGCCGGCGAAGGTAGAAGCTCACCAGCGTGTAGTAGTCGCTGTAGAGGCTACGGCTGAGATCATCGGGCCCGTCGGCCTCGCGCGTGAATCGGTACATGGGCTCGAACATGTCGTCGAGATTGCAATGCTCGAGGAAGTCCTCTGTGCACAGCTCGCGGAGCTCATCCGGCGTGTAGTACACACGCCACCGGTGACTGAGCAGCTCCGGCGGAAACGCGAGGCTGTAAGCGAACCGTTTCAGCTTCACCTGCAGGTTCTTTTTCTGGTCCGAGTCCGGGATCCGCTGCAGGGCGGCGGTGACCGGCCTGAGGAGGGCCGACGGCGCCAGGTCCACGATGCGAGCGACCTTGTCGGCCGAGTACACGGGGTGCCCTCCGAAGAGCTCGTCGCCCCCCTCGCCGCTCAGCACGTAGGACACTTTTCCCTCGGCGGCCTGCCCGAGCAGGTAGGTGCCGATCTCGATGCCCACGTCGCAAAAGGGCTCGTCCATGGCGGAGGCTGCCTTGGCCATCAAGGACAGACTGTCCTGATGATAGGGGATCTCCGTGTGGTGGGTGCCGTAGCGCTGCGCGACCCGCCTCGCGTAACGCGACTCGTCGAAGGAACGTCCCTCGCACCGGAACGAGTACGTATGGATCGGCTCTTGAAACATACGTGAGGTCAAGCTGACGATGGTGCTGGAGTCGGTCCCGCCGCTGAGCAGCACGCCCGGCGGCTGCTTCGCCTCGACGCGAAGACGGATGGCGTCCTCGATCAGCCGCGGAATTTCCTCGCAATAGGCCTCCTCCGGCTTTTCCTCCTGCTCCGCAAAGCTCAGATGCCAGTACCGCCTGGCCTCCCCTCCCCCCTCCCCAATACGGAGCACGTGACCGGCGGGGACCCTGCGGAGCCCCCCCACGAGCGTGTCGTCGCTGGGGTTGTAACAATAGAGGAGGTACTGGAGGACGGCCGTGTGGTTCAGCCCTTTCGACACCAGGCCCGACTCGAGCAGCGCGCGGAGCGAGGACCCGAAGACCAGACGCCCGCCCTCCTGCGAGTAGTACAGGGATTCGATGCCGAAATGATCCCGTCCCAGCAGAAGACATTTCCGTTCGTCGTCCCACAGCGCAAAGCTGAATTTTCCGTTGACCCCGTCCAGAAACCGCTCTCCCTTACGCTCGTAGAGATGGACCAGGGCCTCGCAGGACCCGGCCGTCTGAAACTCGTGGTCCCGGCCCAGTGAACGTCTGATGTCCACCTGGTTGTAGAGCTTGCCGACGACCACCGCGGCGCTGGTCTTCCCGAGAAACGGCTGCGGCTGCTCATCGAGCGTCTCGATCCCGCACGGCACGTAACCCATCGCGAGATGGGCCTGCGCCCAAAGGTGAGGCGGATCCTCCGCTCTCGCCCGAGACCAGCCGGCGAGGGCCCGGGCGACCTCGTGCTTGAGATCGGCTTCCGCGTTTCTCTTGTCCCATACCCCAAGAATCATCTCTTGCCCGCTTCTTTCGAGGGCCTCTGCGACCCGTTCGCGACCAGACCCGCGTAGAGGTCCTGCAGCCGCTCCGCACATGCGCGCACGCTCTGCGCCTCCGCGGTGATCCTCGCCTCTTTGCCGGCCTGCGCATGGTGCGACCGATCTTCGAGGAGGGTGATCGAGGCGCGGGCGAGATCCCGTTCGTCCCCTGGCGCGACCAGATAGCCGTTGACGCCGTTCCGGACGAACTCACGCTGCTCGCCCAGGTCCGTCGCGACCACCGGCTTGCCCATGGCCATGGCCTCGAGCAGGTTGACCGAGGAGAACCGCTCGCTCAGGAACGGCGCCACGAAGACGTCGGAGGCGGCCACGAGCTCGTCCAGGTTCTCCGGCGCTTCGATGAACCGCACGTACTTCTCGATCCCCAGGTCGGCGGCGAGGCGCGCGAGCACCCCGACCTGGCTCTCCTCCTCGGCGCGCGAGACGTCGACGTAGCGCTTGTCCGGCAACCGGTGAAACAGGGTCGGCTTGTACACGAAGAGCAGTAGCGCGGACGGCCGCCGGGCCACGACGTCCCGGGTCGCCTTCAGCAGGACTTCGCTTCCCCGCTGCGGGCCCAGCTTGGTCACCGTGCACAGAACCTCGGCTCCAGGATCGATCCCCAACTGCTCACGCGCCGCCTCACGGGAGGCGGCGGGGTCCCGAGGATACTTGTCCATCGGAATCGCATGAAACATCGTCAGCACCCGCGCGTCGTCGACGTTGCGCCTGTGGACGAGGAAGTGACGGCACATCGGTGACGCCGCCACGGCCGCCCGGGTCGAGGGCGCGAGGAGCCTGTCAGCCACGCTGAGATAGGAGGGATAAGGGAAGTAGACCTCCGTGTCATAGTCGTGAATGACGGTCGGTATGCCGGTGATCAGGCCGGCGATTCGACCGAACGTCGAGCAGCCGTAGCAGTGGAGGTGCATCACGTCGATACGCTCCCGCTTGATCAGGCGCAGGAACGTCCAGAGCGTGGTCGGGTCGAACTTGGGCTTGTCCAGGATCCTGACCGGCACCGGGCTCGCTTCGAAGACTTTCCGGATCGTGTCGCTGGCGCGAAGCATGCATGGCACGACGCGGACGCGCTCCGGATCGAAGTGCGGCAGGACATTCCAGTACAGGCGGCCTCCGCCGTGGAGGCTGCCGTCGTAGCAGACGTGATCGATGGCCCAGAGGACGTTGATTCTCTTCATGTTAGTTGACCGGGCTCGGCACGTCGTGCGGGCCGGGCTGGGCGCCATGAGATGGCGCAGCTACACCGAGGGTTGTCGTGACGTCTCAGGAGGCGGCATAAGATGCCGCAGCTACACTCAGAACGGAGAGAGCCGGCGAGTTACAGATACCCTTGTTGTTTGTACCAGGCTGCCGTCTGAAACAGTCCGGTCCTGAGATCTGTCTTGGGTTTGAAACCCAACTCGTTCTTTGCCCTGGAGATGTCGAAGCTTCTCGTCTTTCTGAAAAAGTCGACCCTCCGCCGATAGAGCGGCGGGTTGATTCCAAACGGCTTGCAGAGCAGCTCGCAGGCCCATCCTGCCAGGTAGACGGGCATGACCGGCAACCGGAGCCGTGGCGGCCGGACATGCAAGACCTCGGCAATCGTCTCGACGAAGTGGTTCAAGGTGATGGGCTCTTCTCCCGTCAGGATGTACACCCTGCCGACCGCCTCAGGCTGGGTGCCGCACAGGAGGATGCCGTCCACGAGGTCGTCGACGTAAATCAGCTGGTACAGGATGTTCCCGGAGCCCAGCATCACGAACTTGCCCCGCTGAATCGCCTTGAACAGCTTCAGGAAGCGAAGATCCCGCGGGCCATAGATGCCGCCCGGCCTGAACACGACGATCGGAAGCAGGCCTTTGGTGGCATAGTCCAGGACGACCTTCTCGCCCTCCGTTTTCGACTCCTGATAATAGTCGCCCGGCCCGTAGGGCGTCGTCTCGGTGGCGGGCGGATTCTTGACGTCTCCGTGGACGCCGACCGTGCTGCAGTGGACGAACCGCCGCGCCCCGTGTTTGGCCGCCGCGTCCAAAAGGTGTTTGGTCCCCAACACGTTCGCCTCCCACATGTCCTGCCGCGAGACATTCTCGGGCCGGAACAGCGCGCCGATGTGGTAGACGACGTCGACGCCCCGCATGGCTTCGTCCAGCGACCGGCGGTCGCGCAGGTCTCCAACCGCCACCTCCGCCGCGCAGCGCTGCAGGTCGGTGCATCGAGCCGCATCCCGCACCAAGAGGCGAACGTGGTGCCCGTCCCTGATCAGGCGATCGGCCAGGTGGCCGCCCGTGAATCCCGTGGCGCCGGTGACAAGGACTCGTGTACTCGGCATGATTCCCCTAGGCGACGAGGGCCGACGCCACTCTCACGGAGTCGATCTCGGCGCGTGTCCTCGCCGCGTCCCAGCCGAGCTCGCGTCCCATGATTTGCGCACAGCGGTCGATGGCGGCGCTCCCTGGCTCGACGAACAAAGACAGGTCCGTACGCCTCCGCAGGACGTCGGACAACCGGAGAGCCATCTCCTCGCGGACGGCGTGCACGACCTCGGCCGCCAGGACCGGCGCGTCTTGCGCCACAGGCCCGTCGAGCTCGGACTTGTCGTCGAGATAGCGGGTCACTCGCTCGTAGGCCGACCCGTAGTTGCACAGGAGGTGGTGCAGGGCCTCGGCGCTCAAGCCACCCGGCCGCTTTGCCGTCTCCCGGCTCAGAAAGGCGCGGAACGGGCCGGTCTCCCCGCCGTCGATCGGCGTCGTGGCCGACCGTGATGGCCCCCATGTCCCGCCGACCCTGGTACAGACGAGGTCGACGACATCCTCCGCGACTCGGCGGGCCTCCGTCAGCTTGACTCCCGCGACGGAGATCAATCCCTGGATGCCGTCTTCACGCGCATGGTCGTAGATTCGGCAGCGCTTCAGGAGGGACACATCCTGCTGCGCACCCTCCGGGGGGTTCATGGGTAACAGGCCCCAATGCACCTGGAAGACGCTCTGCCGCGTCAGACGCGCCGTCGGCAGCGCCTCGTTGATCTCATCGATAAAGGCGTCGATTTCGTCATCGGTGGGCTGTGCTCGATCAGGCGCGTCTTCACTCGGCAGGTGCGTGGTTCCAATCAGCGTGAACTGCCGCCAGGGAAGCATGAAATAGAAGCGGTTCCCCTTGTTGATCGCCGCGTGAGGGTCAACGTAGGTCTGCTTGCTCGGAAAGCCCACGGCGCATCCGGTCGCCAGGGGGCGCTTGACGACCAGGTTCATGGCCTTGGAGAAGCGCATCGGGCTGCGCCTCGGACGCCTCTTCGCCTTGGCCAAGACCTCCTCCACCCATGGTCCGGCCGCATTGACGACGAATCCGGCGCGGACCTCGAGTGGGTTCCCGCTGAACTGATCGATCGCGTGCACGCCGACCATCCGGCTGCCCTGTTCCAGGAATCCCGTCACCCTGACGTAGTTCGCGACCTGCGCGCCCGCAGCCACGGCGGATTTGACGATCCCGATCAGAAACCGCTCCGAGTTGTGCAATTGGCAGTCGGGCCACACCGCCGCACCGGTCACGTCATCGCCCATTAATTCCGGTATGATGCGCTTGCACTCCTCACGGTCGAGAAT
>JBFKNO010000153.1:0-6867 GCA_041629275.1 Nitrospiraceae bacterium | reverse complement strand
GTCGTCTATTGGTTCGTGTTTCTGCTGTTCCTGCCCGCCATCCTGGGGGCGCTGGCCCTCGAGGGGTTGCTCGCGCCCGTGAACAGCATGATGAACACCCTGCTGGGCTTCCTTCCGAATCTGTTTGCGGCGGCCCTGATTCTCTTGCTCGGCTGGCTCCTCGCCCGGGCCCTGCAGCGCATCGTCACCGGCTTGCTGACGGCGGCAGGGCTCGACCGGATCAGCGAGCGCGTCGGCCTGGCGCAAGTGCTGGGCATGCAGACGCTCTCCGGAGCCGTCGGCCTCGTCGTCTACGTGCTCATCCTGATCCCCGTCCTGATCGGCGCGTTGAATGCGCTGGCCCTCCAGGCAATCACCCAACCGGCCAGCGAGATGCTGGGCCTCATTCTGGCGGCCCTGCCGAAAATCATCGGCGCATCGCTGGTCGTGATCGTGGCCTACATGGTCGGACGCGTCCTGGCTACGGTCACGACCAATCTGCTGACGGGCGTGGGGTTCAACACCATTCTGGCTCGAATCGGCCTGACCCCCGAAACCTCGGCAGGGGGACAGACGCCGGCCTCGATCATCGGCACCCTGCTGCTCGTCGCGGTCATGTTGTTCGCCTCGATGGAAGCCGCGAATCTGCTCGGCTTCCAGTTGCTGGGCGATCTGATCGCCGAATTCACCTTCTTCGCCGGGCACCTGATCTTCGGTCTCGTGATCTTCGCCATCGGCCTCTACCTGGCCAACCTCGCATCCCAAGCCATCCGCACCAGCCAGGCACAGCAGGCCGTTGTGGTGGCCAGAGCAGCCTATTTGGCCATCGTGGTCCTGGCCGGCGCCATGGCGCTGAGGCAGATGGGGCTGGCCGACGAGATCGTCGGCCTGGCCTTCGGGTTGACGCTCGGCGCGATCGCCATTGCCTTCGCCCTTGCCCTGGGCCTGGGCGGCCGCGAGATCGCAGCCCAGGAGCTCAAAAAATGGGTTGACTCCATGAAATCGAAATCGGGAAACTAATGGGTCAGGGGACGGCCAGACGTGTCTTGATCGAGCGATTCGCTGGGTGGATTCGACCCGCCTTCGCCCCCTCACCCTCGCCCTCTCCCGCGCCCGGGGAGAGGGGAGGGAGAGGGGGGATCGAAAGATGAATGATAGCAATCCATTCCGAAAGCGTAGCGGGGCCGTTGAGCGAGCGTTCACGCATCGGTGGAGCTCGCCAGTGGCCGGCAGCGGGTTCCTGTATCCAATGGGCAGCAACATGACCGAGCAAGCCACGGGCCGGAGGAGGGCCGGAAAGATATGAAAGCTGCAGATGGCAGAAAGCGAGTCGTCATCGAGGGACTCAAGCCGGAGATCGACTGCGGCCGGTACCCGATCAAGCGGGTGGTCGGCGAGGAGGTCATCGTCGAGGTGGACGCGTTCACGGACGGCCACGACGCGATATCGGGCGTCTTGCTTCATCGAAGGGAGAAGGAGAAGAAATGGAACGAGACACCGCTCGAGTGTCTCGTGAACGATCGATGGCGCGCGGCCTTTGCGGTCACGGAGATCGGCCGTTACGAGTACACCGTGATGGCCTGGGTCGATCACTTCAAGTCATGGCACCGAGACCTGGGCAAGCGCCTCGAGGCCAAGCAGGATGTCGGCGTCGACCTCCTCATCGGTGCCCGCTTGATCAGGGAGGCCAGCGAGCGCGCGAAGGGGGAGGATGCCAAGCAGTTGGAATCGTGGGCCGCGGCGTTGGAATCGAAGAAAAAGTCCATCGACGACAAGATTGCCGTGGCCCAGGAGGAGCGACTGCCCAAGCTCATGGACAGATACCCTGATACCCGATTCGCCGCCGTCTATGACAAGGAGTTGACCGTCGTCGTCGACCGCGAGAAGGCCCGCTTCAGCACATGGTACGAGATGTTCCCGCGGTCCTGCGCGACCGTTCCCGGCAAGCACGGAACGTTCAAGGACTGCGAGGCCCGGTTGCCCTATGTCGCCGGCATGGGGTTCGATGTGCTGTACTTTCCCCCGATCCACCCGATCGGCCAGACCCATCGCAAGGGCAAGAACAATGCGCCGTACAGCGGCAAGGCCGACGACGTGGGGAGCCCATGGGGCATCGGGGGCGAGGAGGGCGGCCACAAGGACATCCATCCTCATTTGGGCACGCTGGAAGACTTCCGCCGCCTGATCAAGAAAGCCAACGAGCACGGCGTCGAGATCGCGCTCGACATCGCCTTTCAATGCTCGCCGGATCACCCCTACGTCAAGAAGCATCCCGAGTGGTTCAAGAAGCGGCCCGATGGGACGATTCAATACGCCGAGAATCCCCCCAAGAAGTACCAGGACATTTATCCGCTCGAATTCGAGAATGAGAAATGGCAGCCGATGTGGGACGAGCTCACCAGCGTCGTCCTCCACTGGGCCAAGCAGGGCGTCCGCGTCTTTCGCGTGGACAATCCGCACACGAAGCCGTTCCATTTCTGGGAATACCTGATCACCGAGGTGAAGAAGGAGTACCCGGACGCGATCTTTCTTTCCGAAGCCTTCACGCGGCCCAAGGTCATGTACAACCTGGCCAAGCTCGGCTTCGCGCAGTCGTATACCTATTTCACCTGGCGGCACACGAAAGCCGAGTTCATCCAATACCTCACGGAGCTGACCCGGACGGACGTCCACGAGTTCTTCCGGCCGAATTTCTGGCCGAACACGCCCGACATCCTGATCGAGCACCTGCAATCAGGGGGGCGGCCGGCGTTCATGGTCCGCTTGATCCTGGCCGCCACCCTGACGGCCAATTACGGCATCTACGGTCCGGCGTACGAGCTGATGGAGTCCCAACCCTACGAACCCGGGAGCGAGGAGTATCTGCACTCGGAAAAGTACGAGATCAAGCGATGGGACATCGACCGGGCCGACAGCCTGAAGGACCTGATCACGCGCATCAACCGGATCCGACACGAGAATCCGGCGCTCCAGAGCAACGCCGGCCTGCGGTTTCATCCGGTCGACAACGACCAGCTCCTCTGTTACACGAAGCAGAGCCAGGATGGATCGAACATCGTGCTGGTGGTGGTCAATCTCGATCGGTACCATCGCCACTCGGGGTGGCTGGACCTGGACCTCGCGGCGCTCGACATCCGTCCCGAGCAGACGTACCAGGTGCACGATCTCCTCACGGACGAACGCTACATGTGGCAAGGGCCGAAGAACTACGTGGAGGTCGCCCTCGAGCCCTATCCCGCTCAGATTTTCGTCCTCAGGCGGAGAGTCCGCCGGGAACAAGACTTCGATTATTTCATGTAAAGCGCGGGACAGGCGGACTGCTCCATTGATGTTCACGCGTATCCACAGGGTGCCCGCCGGGGTTCCGGCGGGCACCGACTGAATCCATGACAGTCACAGGCACGGCCCTTCTCCATTCCCTCGCCCGTCTCTACGATATCCAACCGACCTACATCGATGTGAAAGGCGCCCGCCGGCAAGCCTCGGCGGAAGGGCTCCTTGGCATGCTCCGCGCCCTCGGGGCCCCACTCGAGACACCCGCAGAGATCGGCTCGGCCCTGCGCGAGCGTCGCCAGCATCTGTGGCAGGAGCCGATCGACCCCGTTCTGGTGGCCTGGCAGGGACAGCCGGCCAGCGTCGAGGTCCGCCTGCCCGCGGACCTAGCCGACCGCCCGCTCGACTGCGCCATCCGGCTCGAGACGGGCGAGCGCGTCGCGGCGCCCTTGAGAGGAGCGCGGCGCACGCCCCTCCACCATGCCCGGGTGGAGGGGCGTGCCTATGTGTCGCAGCGGGTCGAGCTCTCCGCCCACCGCCTCCGGGCGGTTCCGGTCGGGTACCACGAGCTGACGCTCGAGATCGGGGGCAGGAGCCACTCCAGCCTGCTGGTCCTCGCCCCGGTCCAAGCGTACAATCCGGCGGGTCAAGACCGCGCGAGCGAGTCCGCACGCACGTGGGGAGTCTTCCTCCCCCTCTACGCCCTGCACAGCGCGACGAGCTGGGGCGGGGGAGACTTCGGCGACCTGCACAAGCTCATGGATTGGACTGCGCGGTTGGGCGGCGGCATCGTGGCCACGCTGCCCCTCCTGGCCGCGTTCTTGGATCAGCCGTTCGATCCCAGCCCCTACGCGCCGGTGAGCCGGCTGTTCTGGAATGAGTTCTACATAGATCCCGTCGCGATTCCCGAGCTGCGACATTGCGCGGCGGCGCAGCGGGCGCTGGGGACACCGCGCCTGAAGGAGGCGTGCGAGGCGCTCCGGTCGGCCTCCCTCGTCGACTACAGGAGGCAGATGGCGCTGAAACGGGAGGTGCTCGAGCCCCTCGCGGCTGCGATTGCCGGGGAGAGCTCACCGCGTGCCGAAGAGTTTCGCCGCTACGCTCAGACCCACCCCCTGTTGCAGGACTATGCCCGGTTTCGCGCGGCGGGCGAGCGCTTCCGATCCGGTTGGCAACAGTGGCCCGCGGGGCCGCGGGACGGCGAGATCAGGGACGAGGATGTCGATCACGCCGCGCGCAACTACCATTTGTACGCGCAATGGATCGCGCATGAGCAAGTCTCCTCCCTGGCGGAACAGGCGAGTCGGGCGGGGGAGGGCCTGTATCTCGACTTGCCGTTGGGGGTGCACCGGCTGGGCTTTGACGTGTGGCGTGAACGATCCTCGTTCGTCCTCGAGGCCCGCGGCGGGGCCCCGCCCGACTCGGTCTTCACCAAAGGCCAGGACTGGGGGTTCGCGCCGCTGCACCCCCAGGGGATCCGGCGCTCACGCTACCGCTACGTCATCGCGTATCTGCGCCATCACATGAGCCTCGCCAAGGTACTGCGCGTCGATCACGTGATGGGCCTGCACAGGCTCTACATGATCCCCCGCGGACTCGAGCCCACTCAAGGCGTCTACGTGCGCTATCGCGCCGAGGAGCTCTACGCCGTCCTGAGCGTGGAATCGCACCGCCATCGCACCTGGCTCGTCGGAGAGAACCTGGGCACGGTGCCCGGTCACGTCAACGCCAGCCTGGCCCGGCACGAGGTGCATGCGATGTACGTCGTCCAATACGAGATGACACCGAAGGCGAAACCGGTCCTGCGCGCTGTCCCTCGCCGGTCCGTCGCCAGCATGAACACGCATGACATGGCTCCCTTCGCCGCCTACTGTCGGGGGCTCGACCTGGATGACCGGCTCACCATGGGTCTCATGACTCGGTCGGAAGCGGACGAGGAACGGCGAATGCGCGGGGAGCTCCTGCGGAAGGTGGGCGCACTGCTTCGTCGCAAGCGATTCGTGACCGAGGCGCATCCCGGACCGGCCGCGTTGCTGAGCGGGTGCCTGGCCTTCCTGAGCGCGAGCCCGGCGCCCCTGGTCCTCGTCAATCTCGAGGACCTCTGGCTGGAGGTCGAACCGCAGAACGTGCCCGACAGCAAGGAGTCTCGCCCCAACTGGGCGCGAAAGGCCACCCATGCCTTGGAGACGTTCTCCGGTCTGCCGCAGGTCCTCGACCTGCTCGGCCGCGTCGATCACATGCGACGCGGGACGCAGGCCGGTCGCAGCCCGGCTCGATCGAGGCGCCATCGTTGAACCGGGAATCACTCCTTTCCAAGACACCATTTCGTTTCAGTCTGAGAAGAGTTAGGATGAGCACCGACCTGTTGGAGACCTTGCCATGAATCTGACGGATTGGGCGACGCAGCTTCAAGATTCGGTCATGATGAGCGCCGCGCTGATTTTCGCCTTCGTGCCGAAGGCGCTGGGCGCGGTGTTTCTCTTGTTGTTCGGATACGGCCTGGGCAAGCTCGTCGGCTTTGCGACGGGCCGGCTCCTGGCCCTCCTCGGCTTCGATCGGCTGTTGGGGCGCACCGCCATTCCGGGAGTGCTCGAGCGAGCCGGGACCAGGAAGCCGGCGTCCCATATCCTGGGAGTGCTCGCGTTCTGGATTGTCTTCCTCCTCTTCCTGATCTCGGCCACCGAGACGCTCGGTCTCGCCCGACTCTCCGAGGCCTTGACGAGCCTCGCCTACTATCTGCCGAAGCTGGGCGTCGCGGCGTTGATCATCGTCCTCGGCCTGCTCGCGGCCAATTTCGTGCGCGAGATCATCATCATGGCGTGCCGGACCGCCGGCATCGCGCAAGGCACCATCCTGGGCCAGTCCTTCCACGTCGCGGCCATTCTGCTCATCTTCGTCACCGCGATCAATCAGCTCGGGGTCGACACCACTCTGCTGAACACGATCCTGGTGATCCTGGTCGCCGGCATCATCGGAGGCTCGGCCCTCTCCTTCGGCCTCGGCTCCCGGTCCGCGGTGGCCAACCTGATCGCCGCGCATTACCTGCAGCCCGTGCTCCGTGTCGGGCAGAAGGTGCATTCGCAGGCGTTCACGGGGGAAGTCGTCGCCGTGACGCCGGTGGCGATCATCCTGGACACGGAGAACGGCCGCGTCGTCGTGCCGGCATCCCACTTCATGGATTCCGTCCCCACCATCGCGGGGCAGGAGCAGGCCTAGGATGGACCCCGGTGATCGCCTGACGCTCGCCTACCTGCAAACCCATCCGGTCGAGGCTGCCAGGAGACTGGAGTTTCTGCCTCCACAGGAAGCCGTCGCGTTTCTGGCTCCGTTCGACCCGACGGACATTGCGGTGGTCCTCGAGCACCTGCTTCCCGACGCCGGAGCCGCGCTCCTCGGGCTGTTGCCGATCGAGACCGCCGCCGAGGCGCTCTCCCATGTCACCTCCGCCGCCGCGATCGCCCTGTTGCGACAATGCGGGCGCGAGCTTCAGGCCGACTTGGTCACACGCCTCACCCCCGACGTCAGACCGACGATTCAGCTGGCACTGACCTACCCCGAGAACACCGCCGGCAGCCTGGCGGATCCCCAGATCTTGACCCTGGCTCCGGATCTGTC
>JBFKNO010000152.1:0-6875 GCA_041629275.1 Nitrospiraceae bacterium | reverse complement strand
CAGGGCCCGCGCGATCGCCACGCCGGCGACCAAGGGAATCCACGACAGGTATTGCGTCGAGCCTCCTGAGGGGGCGTCGGGTCTCAGGACGAGCGACCAGTACAGATTGCATGCGGGTGGCGAGTACCAGACGCGCCCGAGTCGGCCGCGCCCCGCCGTCTGGTGGTCGGCCACGACGAGGGTGCCATGGGGCGCGTCCCCTTGGGCGAGCTCGAGCGCGACGGCGTTGGTCGAAGGAGGTGCCTGACGCCATTCGAGACGACGGCCCAGCACACGCGTGCGCAGGCCCTCGCGAATCCGGTCCGGCGTCAGGTCCGGCGCGCGCTCGGTCGTCATGGCTGAGACCGCGCCCGGCGGGTGCCCCGCGGGCGGCAGGCCTCCAGGTCGAGGCTCAGATTGGCGGCGGGGGCGGAATGGGTGAGGGCGCCGATCGAGATGGCGCCGGCTCCCGCGGCCGCCATCTCCGTCACGTTGTCGAGGGTGATCCCGCCGGAGACCTCGACCATCGCCCGTCCCTTGATCACCTCGACGCAGGACCGCACCGTCTCCGGGCTCATGTTGTCGAGCAGGATCACATCTGCTCCGCCCGCGAGAGCCTGGTTCACCTCGGCGATGGAGGTCGCTTCGACCATGACCCGCTGCCCCTGAGGGCCCCGGTCTCGAGCCAGACGGCAGGCGGCGGTCAGATCCACGCCGCGCGCGCGGAGCAGGGACAGGTGGTTGTCCTTGATCAGCACGCCGTCGCCCAGCGAGCCGCGGTGGTTGCGACCGCCGCCCAGGCGCACGGCCCATTTTTGCAGGGCGCGCATGCCGGGCAGCGTCTTCCGCGTATCGAGGATGCGGGTCCCGTAGTTCCGCACCGCGTCGCAGAAGCGAGCGGTGAGCGTAGCCACGCCAGACAGATGTTGGAGAAAATTCAAGGCCACCCGTTCGCCCATCAAGATCGCGCGCCCATCGCCCTCGATGTGCAGCACGATGGTGCCGGCGCGGACGCGTGCGCCGTCCCGGACCGGCTTCCGCAGACGCAGGGTGCCATCGACCTGACGGAACACCTCGCTGGCCACGGCGAGCCCGGCCACGATGATCGATTCGTGCGCGATGATGGCGCCACGGGCCCTCACCGACGCAGGGAAGAGGGCTGCGGTGGTCGCGTCCCCGAGGACCAGGTCCTCGGCCAGCGCGGCCTGCACGGCCCGGCGGAGGTGCGGCGCGGGCGGAGCGATCACGAGCGTCCCATCCGACTGAGTTGCTCCTCGCTGCTCGCGAGGATGGCGGCCTCGTGCCGCAGGCTACGCAGGCGCTCCTCGTGCTCGGCCACCACGTCGCCTGGTGCCTTGCTCGTGAACGAGGCATTCGCCAGCTTCGCCTCGAGGCGGGAGGCCTCCTTGGCGACGTCCTGGCGCTGCTTGGCGACGCGGCCCAGGGTCTTGTCGAGATCCAGGCCCCCTTCGACCGCGACCCCGACGCTGAGCCGCTCCTCGGCCAGCCTGAGCACCCGTTCCGTGGGCCAGTCCGGGAGGGGCTGGAGATGCAGCGTGGCCTTGCTGAGCACCTCGGCGGACGGGCGCAGCTGCATCAGCGTCGCGAGCTCCTCGGCGTCGGTGCTGGTGCCGTAAAGGGTGACGCGCTGGCCGGGAGGGATGGTGAGGAGCGCGCGGCCCAATCGAGCCGTGGTCACGAACTTGGAGAGCACCTCGAACTGCGTTTCGGCGTCCTTGTCGTCCCATTCCGGTCGGCTCGTGGGAAACGGTTGGAGCATGATGCTGTCACCCTCGTGCGGCATCTTTTGCCAGATCTCCTCCGTGAGATAGGGCATGAACGGATGGAGCACCCGGAGAATGGCGTCGAAGGACTCGACCAGCGTGTGTCGCGTGGCCCGCGCCTCGGCGGCCTGGGCCTGCAGCGCCGGCTTGATCAGCTCCAGGTACCAGTCGCAGTACTCGTGCCAGATAAAATGGTAGAGCTGGCTGGCCGCCTGGTCGAACCGATACTGCTCGAGCGACGTCGTGACCTGCCGGATCGCGTGGTCCAGGCGACTCAACATCCAGCGGTCCGCGAATGGCCGGCTGGCCGGAGGAAGGCCCTCGCGCTCCCCCTCCAGGTTCATCAGGATGAACCGGGCGGCGTTCCAGATCTTGTTCGCGAAGTTCCGATAGCCTTCGATGCGCTCCTCGGCGAGCTTGATGTCCCGACCCGGCGAAGCCATGGACGCCAGAGTGAAGCGGAGCGCGTCGGTCCCATACTGGTGCATCACGTGCAGCGGGTCGATCACGTTGCCCTTGGACTTGCTCATCTTGTGGCCTTCGGCGTCGCGCACCAGGGCGTGGATGTAGACGTCGCGGAACGGGACGTCGCCGGTGAATCGCAGGCCCATCATGATCATCCGCGCGACCCAGAAGAACAGGATGTCCAGGCCGGTGACCAGGGTGGAGGTCGGGTAGAACCTGCGCAGCTCCGCGGTCTCGTCGGGCCATCCCAAGGTGGAGAACGGCCACAGCGCCGAGGAAAACCAGGTATCCAGCACATCCGGATCGCGTAGCAGCTCCGTGCCGCCGCAACGCGGGCAGGCTGCGGGCGCGGTCCGTGCCACGATGGGGCTGGCGTCCGGGGGGATGATCCAACTGCCGTCCGCTCTCTGCTGGAGCGCGCTTCCGTGGCAGGCCCGGCAGTACCAGGCGGGGATCTGGTGCCCCCACCAGATCTGGCGGGACACGCACCAGTCTTTGATCTCGCGCATCCAGCCGAGATAGTTGTTCACCCACCCCTCCGGGACGATGCGGATGCGTCCCTCCTCGACCGCGCGAATGGCCGGCTCCGCCAGCGGCGCGATCTTGACGAACCACTGCGGCGACAGGAAGGGCTCGACGACCGTCTTGCAGCGGTAGCACTTGCCGAGGACCATCTTGTGGTCTTCGACCTTCGTGAGGGAGCCGGCCTCCTTGAGCCGCAGCTCCACTTTGGGCCGCGCCTTCAGCACGGGGAGTTGGGCGATGTCCTGGATGACCGTCTGGTCGACCTCAGCGGCCCGCATGCCCTCGACGTCCAGCCGGCCGTGGATGTCGAGGATCGACAGCCGCGGCAACCGGTGCCGCTCTCCGGCCTCGAAATCGCTGAAGTCGTGGGCCGGCGTGATCTTGACCGCGCCGGTTCCGAATTCACGGTTGACGAGAAGGGAGTCGCCCACGATCGGGAGCTCCCGGGTCGTGAGCGGAAGCCGGACGCGCCTGCCGATCAGGTGGCGGTATCGGGGGTCGTCGGGGTGGACGGCCACGGCCGTGTCGCCGAGCATCGTCTCCGGCCTGGTGGTCGCGACGGTCAGCGTAGTTGTGTCATCGCCGACCACGGGGTATACGATGTGATACAGCTTGCCGTTGTGATCTTCATGCTCGACCTCGATGTCGGATAGCGCCGTCAGGCAGCGGGGGCACCAGTTGATGAGACGCTCGCCGCGGTACATCAGCCCGTCCTCGTGCAGGCGGACGAAGACTTCGCGAACGGCTCGGGACAGCCCCTCATCCAGGGTGAAGCGCAGGCGATCCCAGTCGCATGAGGCGCCCAGGCGCTTCAGCTGCTCGATGATGATGCCGCCGGACCGCGCCCTCCATTCCCAGACCCGTGCCACGAAGGCCTCCCGCCCGAGCGCGGCCCGCGAGCTGCCCTCGGCCTGGAGCTGCTTTTCGACCACGTTCTGCGTCGCGATGCCCGCGTGGTCCATCCCGGGCATCCACAAGGTGTTGCGGCCCTGCATCCGCCGCCAGCGGATGAGGATGTCCTGGAGTGAATTATTGAGGGCGTGACCGATATGGAGCGAGCCGGTGACGTTCGGCGGGGGAATGACGATCGTGTAGGGGCTGCCCGGGTGATCGAGGGAGGCGTGAGCGTACCGGCGATCGATCCAGGTCTGACACCATCGATCTTCGACCGCTTTCGGGTCGTAGGTCTTGTCGAGATGTACCTGTGACATGAAGAATCGGACCTGCGCCGGCGACGAGCGCGTGCATCTTAACACGGCCCCTCGGGGCCAGCAAGAAAACAGCCGGCATGGTTGGTTCTCGCTTGCGCGCCTTGTGTCCGTGCGGATGCGTATGCTATACACGCTCGCGCTTACGCCTGCAGGCGTGGGCAGGCGTGGGATTGCGCTGCGGCCACAAGGTAGCTGCGCCATCTCATGGCGCCGGTTGTGGCAGCATCAGATGCTGCAGCTACACTGAACACTGCTGCCGGGCACATGTGGCATGTGTTTCGTGCTTTCGGTCATAGCAAAGGAGACGAACAGACGATGCCAAGAGGTCGGGAAAAAGATCGCAAGCTTCGCAAGAAGCATCGGAGGAACGTGAAGCGGGTGAAAGGCCTGGCGAAGGCGCGGCGCGAGAAGGGGAAAAGGAAGTAGGGCGAGAGAGACTCAGTCGGGCGCGGTGAGGCGTGCCAGCTCTTTCTTGATCTGCGCTTCGGCGATATCCGCCACGGCGGTCGTGACCAACTGGCCGACCCGCTCATGCGCCACCTGCCGCACGATATTCTCCGCGACATCGCGTGTGTAGCTGGCCGCCGCTTCTTTCGCGGCGTCCTTCACGAGACCGTCGACCGATCCCATGTGCTGCTGCACCATATCCGGCAAGTGCTTCTGGACGGCGGGCTCCGCGAGGTCTCGCACGAGCCTGGTGGTGAGATCCTCCACCATCGAGCGCGCGTGCTCGCTGATGTCCTGGCGCAGCGATTGCTCCAGCGACCCGACCCGCTCCGCGACCAGCTCGGGCAGCCTCTGCTCGGTGACCTCACGGGCGGCTCGGGCGATCTCCTCCTTCGACAGCGCGGCCGAGACTTGCGCGGCCACCTCCGCCTGGACGCGGCGAGTGAGCTCGCCGTTCACGTGTTGGGCGACCAGACTGGACACGAGCGGGGCGATCTGTCCTTGCGATCCCTCCGAGAGGGATTGGAGAAGATTGGAGAGGAACGCCCGCATCGACTCTTCGACGGAAGTGGGAAGGCCGATCGGTGGCCCTGCTGTCACCGGCGGGGTTGGCGGTCTCCTCGGCGGCAGCGGGGGCTCGGCGACGCGCGGAGGTTCCGGGGCCTTGAACTGGAGTGGCTTGTCCTCCGGCGGCGTGCTCGCCGCCAGGACGGCGTCAACGGCCGGGCCGTGGTCCCTCGACGGCTCGCGTTTCTGCAGGCGCGGCTTGAGCGCGGGAGGTGTCGGGGCCATTTCCTCCACCAGGGGCGGCTCGGGAGGTGACGGAGGCTCGGTCTTCGTCGGGGCCGGCGGGTCGGGCTCCGGCTGCCGGGCCTTGTTGCTTTTGGCGGCCGCGGCCGCCGCGATCGCGGCCGAAGCGGGTCGCAGATCCTCGGTGATCGGCTGGATGATCGGGGAGATCTTTTTCGCCGGCTCGCGAATTTCCAACGGCGCATCCTCCTCCATCACGGTGGGGCCGTCCTCGCCCATGGTGACGCTCTGCGGGGGCCAGGCTTTCCGGGCGCGCGCGGGCTTGGGCTCGACCGTCGCCATGCGGCTTTCGTTCAGCTCCTTGATCGTCCCACGGAGATCCTCGACCTGGACCGGCTTGTGGATGAACGCATTGACCCCTCGCGCGCGCAAGGTGCCCTCGTCGAGCCGGTCGGAGGCGTTGACCAGGATCACGAACAGGGTCGAGGGGATCAGGTTCAGCTCGTTGAGCTTGTCGCAAAAGGTCGTGAAGGTGAGGCCCTCCAGGTGAAAATCCGCGATGATCATGCGAGGCGCGTTGCGACCGGCCTCCTCGAGCGCGGAAGGCCCGTCGCTGAAGGCGGTGACCTCGAATCCTTCGGTGCTGGCGGCTTCTTCGACGAGGCGACGGACGGCAGGGCTGGTGTCGATGACGAAAAGACTGTTTTCCACGTAAGTCTCCAATTTTATTGGACTATTGGCGAAGCTAGCAGAGGGTCTTGTCTTTGTCAAGAAAACGAGCATTCTGAGTCGGCCATGATGGGTTTGGACTCCGTCGGCGAGCGATCGCTAGAATCGGCATCGCCGCGCCCGCGCGTTGCAACCGACCGAGATTCCTCTCATTCTCTCCTTTTCGCCGGGGAAGAGGGCCCGGCTGCGGGGCCAGGATGACCCGCCGAAGCTCCTCTCGCGACTCGTGAGTCACATTAGAGTCATATTCTTCGATGCGGCCGGGACCCTGTTTCACGTCGAGGGTTCGGTGGGGGATGTCTACCTGGGGTATGCCGAGAAGTACGGCGTGCCCCGGACACCCGAGATCCTCGCCGCGGTCAACGCCGCGTTCCGTCGTGCCTTCCAGGACGCCCCCCCGCCGGTCTTTGCTTTGAACGACCCCGTCGAGGTCAAGCGCTGCGAGCGGCTGTGGTGGTTCGACATCGTTCACGCGGTGTTTTATCGCGTGGGCATGTTCGAGGGGTTCGATGAGTACTTCGATGAGGTGTACGAGGGCTTCAACGGGTCCCGCCATTGGACCCTCTACCCCGAGACGGTGGAGGTCCTGAGCGCGCTCCGGGCGCGCGGGTACGAGCTCGGGGTCATCTCGAATTTCGACACCCGGCTCTTCACGGTGCTCCGCGGGTTGGGGCTGATGGACCACTTCGACACCGTGACGATCTCGACGCTGACGAGAGCCGCCAAGCCTTCGCCCCGGGTCTTCGAAGCGGCGCTCGAGAAGCACGCCGTCGATCCGGACGAAGCCGTGCATGTCGGCGACAGTCTCGCGGAGGACGCGGAGGCCGCCGCCGCGGCCAAGCTGATCGGGATCTGGCTGGATCGCGACGGACGAGCGGGAGAGGACCAGGGTGCCGCCTACAGCGGACACCGGATCGAAAGCTTGGTCGAGCTTCCGAAGCTTCTCGAAAGGCTGGAGGATCGTGAGGAGTGAGGGGTAAGGAGT
>JBFKNO010000151.1:0-6917 GCA_041629275.1 Nitrospiraceae bacterium | reverse complement strand
GCATCTGCTCGGTGAAGAACCCCATGGTTCCCGAGAAGCCGAAGCCGCCGTACCACCCCAGCAGTTTTTGTGCGCCGTGGGGCCACATGACGATGCCGAGGGTCAGGCGCATGATCAGGCCCGGCCATCCATCGTCCGTGTCGAAGAGGATCTTCATCATGCTGCTCCTTTCTCGCGACAGGATTCAACCACGCAAGGCCCTGTCTGCCCTGCACCCCCGGAGTCCGGCGCGACGCGACCGGCTTGCCTTCGGCCCAGGCCTCGGCAGACCGGCCATGATGTTCCGGTGAGCGCCCTTGTCAAGAGGTCTGGTCCTCAAAATCGGGCCCGGAAGACACAAAACGCGCTGGCTCTTCGCGTGGCAACTGGGCTACAATTAACTTCATGAAGTTGCGCATTCGCACACCGGACGACCTGGTCTGGTTGCTCAACCACACGCACCGTTTCCAAGGCGGCCAGGTCACGGATCTCCAGCTACAAAGGAGATGGGTGTACGACGAGGGGTCCGGCCGGGAGGTCATGGCCGGTACCGTGCTCACCGCGGTGATCCGATACGAGGCACCCGGTGTCGACCCCCAAGGCACGTACGCCGTGGCCCGGGTGGCGAAGCTGACGATGTATGGCGTGACGGACTTTTCGATCTTCGAGCAAGAAGGGTCGAACTGCTCGGAAATCGGCGTGATTCACGTCGAAGCGACCGGAGGGCGCCTGCGATTCTGGTTCGATCCGCAGGGCGAGCTCTACGTGATCTGCGACGAGGCGGAGCTGGAGGAGGTGTCGATGCCCGCCACGGCCCGTCCGATTCCCCATGGCATCACCCAGTGGACCTTCCAGGCGCGCCATGGTGACCTGCCTGAGGTCTCGTGGTTCTTGGAGCACCTCGACCGGGCGGGCGTCCCCTGTTCCTGGCGGCCAGCCAGAAAGCCGGCCCCCGCGCATCCCGCCTGGCGGTGGGAAGGAGAGCTCCTGCCGGCCGGCTCGGACACGGTCCGTCAAGGCGGCCTCGTTCACGTCCACACCTACGGCCCCCTGGACGGGCACGGCTTCGGAGTCACGCTGCGGAGTTGCGATCCCCACGATGCTGAAGCCGTCCGCTTGCTGCTCGTGCTGGCAGAGATCATCACCCGCCACTTCGAGGGTACCTGCCTCGCCGGTCGTCAGGTGTGGGCGCGGGACGAATGGTGCGGCGCGCTGGGCCCCGCTTCTGTCCATTAGGAGGAGCTGTCGTCGGGGATAAAGGAGGGGCTCAGTTCAAATCGTTCACCGGCACGCCGTTTTTCTTGTTCACACATTCCACCAGATGCCAGAACCGGAAGGGATTCACCTTTTCCTTCCTCAACACCTGCAGTGCGGTTCCTTCCAGCACCTGATTCAACGGCAGATCCGTGCGAAAACCAATGTGCTTGCACAAGGGCGAGATCACGCGCTCGCATGCCGCGATCAGCTTGTTGCCGTTGCTGAAGTGATTGAGCATCACGATCCGGCCGCCCGGGCGGCAGACGCGGATCATCTCGTTGACCACCTTTCGATAGTCCGGGACCGCGGTGACGACGTAGGCCGCCATGACCGTGTCGAAGCTGTCATCGGGGAAATCCATGTGCCCGGCATCCATCTGCAGCAGCGTCACGTGGTCGAGGCGTTCCTCTTGCCGGCGCTTCTCGGCCTTCTTGAGCATGCCGGCCGAGAGGTCGATGCCCACCACGCTGCAATTCTGCGGGTAGAACGACAACGCGATGCCCGTGCCGATCCCGACTTCAAGGATGCGCTCGCCGGCCTGAGCGCCGAGGCTTCTGACGGCCGACTCGCGCGATTCGTGGAAGATCCTGCCAAAGATGTGATCGTACACGCGGGCGTAGCTCGTGTAGACGCGCTCCACTTTCTTGAGGTCCATGACATGTCCGTTCACTCGCACACCCTCCGTGGCGACGATCGTTCAGCCGACCGAGACCCTTCCGACGAAATTGTATGGGTGAATCACGCTATCGAGGGAAGACCAGGACGGTGGTGCTGTCTCGGAGAGCTTCCCGGGAAAGAAACGACCCCATGCTAGCCAATTCCTGCTAAGTAGTCAACAATTTATACGACCGATCCGTCATCGATGTGAAGATTTCCGCCGCCCGATCTTGCGGCTCCCTCCTGGGCACCCGGCTTTGAGGCCGTCGCCGACCTGTGCTATCGTTCGGCCCATGCTGCTCGTCGGGTTATTCGCCGGCTTCCTCTGTCTCCTGATGGTGCTCGGCGACTGGTTTCACTTCACGCGCCTGACGGCCTCCGCCGGCCGGTACGGGTGCGGGGTCGGGCGCGAGGAAGATCGGCTTCCGGTCTCCTCGCCCGCCGAGGTGCTCAGCCGGTTCGATCCGCACGGGGTCTTGAGCCTGCCGCATGGGATCGCCCGGCTGTTCCGGCCCGACAACATGATCCTGCTGCGCCCCCATTACCGCCTCTTCTCCTTCCGGTTCCGGACGGCCTGGCCGATCAAGGGGAGCATCGACGTCAAGGAGGACGGCGACGCGTGCCGGCTTCTCTGCGTCAAGCGCATTCCGTGGTCCTCGGCGATCGTCACGGCGGCCTGGTTCGCGCTGGTGGGGCTCGGCACCATCGGCTTTGCGGTCCTCTATGTCATCCAGGAAGGCCTGGCGTCGGTCGGAAGCGTGCTCATGGGCCTCAGCGTCATCGGAGTGGGAGTGATGGTCTTCGTCTTCGGGCTGATCACGGTGGTCTTGGCCTATCGGCTGGAGAATGGGCGGCTCCGGCAAGCCTATCAGGAGCTGCGGGATGCCCTGGGACACCACGGCGAAGCGTCGTAGCGCGTCCGAGGACGCGAGCTGGGGGCTCCTCAGGGAGTCGGGACGTCCAGGCTCACGCGGGTGTCGATCGTATCGGCTCGCAGCTCCAGTTGGCGCGCGTACTCGTTTCGGCTCGTCTTGCGGAGGAAGACCGCATAGTACCGGAGCGTGTCGGCCAGCACGGGATCGTTGGGCCCCAGCTTCTTCTCCCGGATGGCCAGCGCGCGCCGGTAGAAGGATTCCGCCTTGGCGTTTTGGTCCTGCTCCGCGTAAAACTGCGCCAGGCTCATCAGGCTGACGGCGACATCCGGATGGTCGGGGCCCAGGTTCTCCTCGCGAATGGCGAGCCCCTGGTAGAACAAGGCCTCGGCCTCCGCGATCTTCTGCTGCGCAGCGGCCACCTCGGCCAATCGGTTGAGGTCGTGTCCGACCTTCTGGTGACTGGCCCCGAGCGCTTTCTCATCGATCCGGAGCGCCTCCTCCAGCAGGGCTTGCGCCTCCGCGAACTCGCCCTGTGCTTCTCGTAAGGACGCCAGGTTTTGCAGGGTGACCGCCACGTAGGGATGCCCGGGGCCGAGGTTGGCGCGCGTGAGCGTCAGGGCGCGCTGCAAGAGCGGCTCGGCCTCGTCGTACCGCGCCACCGCGACGTAGAAGTTTGCCAGGTTGTTCAGGCTGGTGGGGAGCGCAGGGTCATCCGCGACGCCTTCACTCGAAGGGTCCGTCGGAGCGGCGATCTTCAGCCGCTCGGCCTC
This sequence comes from Nitrospiraceae bacterium, assembly GCA_041629275.1. GTDB lineage: Bacteria > Nitrospirota > Nitrospiria > Nitrospirales > Nitrospiraceae > JBFGRM01. The sequence continues at coordinate 3,379 of JBFKNO010000151.1, read as the reverse complement.
TTTGAGCGCCTTGCGATACTGCCGTTCGGCCTCCGGGTAATCTCTCACGACGTAGGCGCGCTGAGCGGCCTGGGTGTGGACCTTCCAGAGCGTCGCGGGCGGCGCCACGGGGGTATGGGCGCCCGGCTCGGCGTGACCGCAGCTCACGAGGCTCGAGGCCGTTACACACAACACTCCCGCAAGAATGTGGCGTTGCCATGGTCCCGTCCTGCTCACCGGCTCCATCTTCTCCCCGCTGGTGCCGAGATCACTCGACCTGTGGCGCTGGATAGGTATCGAGGAACGCCCCGTATTCCCGGGGCAGCCCGGCGGCCCGCCCCGATCGGATCAAGCCGGCGATGATTCCACGATGCTTCCTGTTGAGCCCTGAGGCGATGAATGCCTCCCGGTAGATCGCCCAGCGACGGCTCGGATCGGCGGCGAGCGCCCGGCGGTCCTCGGCTGGCATGGCTTTGAGGCGAACGACCAGGACGCCCACGGCCTTCTCGACACTGTCATAGGGCGGCGCGAGCTGGAGCTGGGCGTAGAACAGCTCCAGGCGCTCGCGAAAATCCTTGCGGAGCTCGTCGGTGACGTCGTCTCGGGCGCCCATGAGAGGGACTCCGGTGCGCGGCGCGCGTGGGTTGGCGGGGGCAGAATAAGCGATCGTTGATCGGCCTCGCAAGTGGGACCTCGACCCTCGCAAACGGCCGGGGCGTATGATACAGTCGCCCCTCCGGACGGCGGCCACGATCACCCCGGCGGTCGGCGCGACATGGGGGCGCCCAGGGCGTGGAACGGGCGAACGCCGCATCGATGCACCCGCTGTTGTTGCGACGGCCGTCATGCCGGCGTCGAGATCGAAGGAGGTGGCCATGAAGCTCAAAGCGCTCGTCTTTCTCCTGCTGTTCGCGGCCTTGATGCTCCCGGCCTGCGGCAAGCACCACCGTATGGGCTACCCGCATGGCTCGAGATCGGCGGAGGTCGAGCGGGCAATGGGGGAAGTCGCCGCGTTGCTCGATCGAACCGTGCAGGATCCAGGCAAGGCCGAGCAGGCCAAGGCGCTGTTGAACCAGATTGTGGCAGAGGTGCGGCAGTCTCGCCAGCAGAATCACCAAATGCATCAAGCCTTGTACGAGCTGAATGCCGACTACGACGCCGAGCCGGAGGCGTTCCTCAAGATCATCGACGAGATGAACCTGCGTCGCATGCAAACGGCCGGAAAGATCCTGCGGCTGCGCTTCGACATGAAAGCGCTGATGAGCGCAGCGGAGTGGAAGGCGTTCACGGACGGAATGGCTGATATGCGCCGACGCTATGAGCCCGAAGCTGACGGAAAAAGTTAAGGCTCATCGTCAGCCCTTGTCATCGGCCCCGAGAAACCGAAAGAAGATGGATCCCTGCTTCCGCAGGGATGACGGAACAAACAAGATGCCCGGTTGCTAGTTTCTGATCCAAGCCAAATAACGCCCGGAAGAGCCTTTAATTTTTCCTTTTTACTTGAGGGCTTCCGGCGCTGGCGTGTAGTTGACGAATAAGAGATCCGTCAGCCCGTCGCCAAGGCCGATCGCGGTGACCGAGGCGTGATCGATCCGTATCCGTCGGATGGTCTGCAGATCCAGCTCGAGGTAGTGCGCGACGACCGCGCGGATGACGTCCGCGTGCGACACGATCACGAGCCGGTCCTCCCCGGAGAGGCCGGCCCGCTCGATCGCGCGTTGCACGGCTGAGACGGCCCGGACTTGCACCTCCCGCAAGGTCTCCCCGCCGGGGGGACGCGCCTCGTCCGGCTTGGCGTAATAATTGTGGCGGACCAGATCCTCCGTCAGATCCCGCCAGAACTTGCCTTCCCACTCTCCGACGCCGATCTCCGTCAGGGCACGGTCCGTGTCCACCGCACGCTGCATCGCGGCGGCAAGAATCTGTGCCGTCTGTCTGGCGCGATGGACCGGGCTGGAGTAGACCGCTCGGGCGACCCCGGGCCCCAGCACGGCGGCGAGCGCGTTGGCTTGCGCCTCGCCGCGGGCGTTCAGGGGAATCGGCCGCTCGCCCATGATCTGCCCGGATCGGTTCCAGTCCGTTTCTCCATGTCTGACCAGGAGGATGGTCGGCATGCGGTCTCCAGCGTGACGGGTTCAGGTGGATGGCGCGGGTGACGAAGCCTTCGGCTCGAGCGGAAGGGCCGTCCACGTCCCGCCGCCGTTCGTCGAGGCGTACAGACCGCTGCCGTTGGTCCCCGCGAACAGTTCCTGGGGATCCTGCGGGCTGATGGCGAGGGAGCGGATATTGAGGCTCTTCAGTCCCTCGTTGATGGCGTTCCAGCTCGCGCCGCCGTCGTCGCTCTTGAAAACGCCCGCGCGTCCGCCAGCGTAAAGGGTTCGGTGATCGGTCGGGTCGACGACCAGGGCGCTGATGAACTGATCGGGCAGCGAGGTTCCAATGCGAGTCCATGAGTCTGCGCCGTTGTCGCTCCTGAACAGTCCCTGGGTCGTTCCGGCATAGACCCTGTCCGTTTCGACCGGATCCACCACCAGGACATTGACGCCCAGCGACAGGCCGGAGTCCAGAATCTCCTCGGGGATCAAGCCCCGATTGACCTTCTCCCAGTGACTCATCATATCGGTGCTGCGGTAGACGCCGCCGCTCGTGCCGGCGTAGACGACCTGTGGATTCTTGGGGTTGAGGGCCAGCGAGACGACGATGTGGACCTCGGTCATCCCGGTCATCCGTTCCTCCCAGAGCCGTCCGCCGTCGCGGGTCAGATAGGCCCCCACCGTCGTGGCGGCGAACATGATGTAGCTGTCGTGGGGGTGAAACACGAATTGATTGACGAAGGACACGTGCTCCTTGAGGCCGACGTTGTGGGGAAGCCAGCGCCGGCCTCCGTCGGGACTCTTGTACACCGCGTCGCCCATGGTTCCGGCATAGAGCGTGGCCGGGAACTTCGGATCGATGACGACGGTCGTGACGCGGCGCGCGCTGAAGACGGGCAAGGCCAGCCACGTCTCGCCGTGGTCGCGTGTCTTGTAAATCGCATCATTCGTCGCGACGTACATGATGTGCGGCTTGGTCGGATGCAGGGCGATCGACACGACGGATTGGCTGTTGGAGTCACAGCCCGGCGAAACGGCGAGCAGGAGCACCGCGGTGCGGACGGCGAGGCACAGGCGGCTCGTGTGGAGGCGCCGGCCGTGGCGAAGGGCACGTTGTCTCGATCGGGGCATGAACACGCGAGCATCCGTTGTGGCGTCGACGTCGCGCCACCTAATCACACGATTTCGAAAGCCGTCAAGCAAGCGCCCCGCCGCGTCGTCAGAGTCGTCGATCGAACGGCTCGGCGTAGCCGGTAAGCTCGACGTACCCCTGGCCGCGGACGGGCTCCTCGTGTCTGGTGCCCTCG
>JBFKNO010000150.1:0-7015 GCA_041629275.1 Nitrospiraceae bacterium | reverse complement strand
GTCTTCCGGGAGGATCCCCTCGGCATCCCAATGATCTCGAACTGGAGCCGCGTCGCCGCCGCGGTGCCGGACATCTTCGGCCAGCTCTTCGAAGCGGTCGAAGAGGACCACAGTTGGAATCCCACCGGAAGCTGAGTTACGTTTCAGGTTCTCCGCCGCCTCACGTCTCGGGTCCGACCCTCACCGGCACAGACTCGTGGAGCACCAGCAGGGCGAGAGATCTGGCCTCGACATCGTAGCGCTCGCCGCCGCGAAGCACCCGCACCTTCTTCTTTCTCGTCGCCGCCTCGGCGGTATCCAGGACCGACTCCCAGCGCACGCCCTGCTTGTGCGCCGGCAGCGTGAACGAGAGCTTTTCGTGATGGGCGTTCATCAAGATGAGGAACGTGTCGTCGACGATCGGGCGGCCCTTCTCATCCCTTTCCTCGATGGCGTCCCCGGCCAGCCGGATCGCGAGTGACCGCGCATAGCCTTTGTTCCAATCATCATCGGTCATCTCCCGGCCATCCGGACGGTGCCAGGACACGTCTTTCACCTCGGATCCCCTGATCTTCCGCCCCTGGAAGAACCGTCTCCGCCGCAAGACCGGATGCTCGAGCCGGATGTTGATGATCTGCCGGGCAAAGGCCAGCAAGTCCCGGGCCGGCTTGTCGAGATTCCAGTCGTACCAACTGATCTCCGTGTCCTGGCAGTAGGCGTTGTTGTTGCCGTGCTGCGTCCGACCGATTTCATCGCCGCCACAGATCATCGGGATACCCTGCGAGAGCAGGAGCGTGGCCAAAATGTTTCGTTTCTGCCGCTCCCGCATCTCCAGGATGGCCGGATCGTCAGTGGGGCCCTCGACGCCGCAATTCCAGCTCAAATTATCATCGCTGCCGTCCCGGTTGTCCTCGAGGTTCGCTTCATTGTGCTTCTCGTTGTAGGAGACCAGATCGTTGAGCGTGAAGCCATCGTGCGCGACGATGAAATTGATGCTTGCGTAGGGCTGGCGGCCTGTTCGTCCGTACAGGTCGCTGCTTCCGCTGAAGCGATGCGCGAATTCACCGATAAGCCCGCCGTCCCCCTTCCAGAACCGCCGCACCGTATCGCGGTACTTGCCATTCCATTCCGCCCATCCGACCGGAAAGTTACCCACCTGGTAGCCGCCCTCCCCGAGATCCCACGGCTCCGCGATCAGCTTGACCTGCGAGAGAATGGGGTCCTGGTGGAGGATGTCGAAAAAGGCGCCCAAGCGATCGACTTCGTGCAGCTCGCGCGCGAGCGCCGACGCCAGGTCGAACCGGAAGCCATCCACGTGCATCTCCGTCACCCAGTAGCGCAGGCTGTCCATGACCAACTGCAGCGCCCGTGGATTGGTCACGTTCAACGTGTTGCCGCAGCCGGTATAGTCCATGTAGTAGCGCGGGTCGTCCTTGACGAGCCGGTAGTAGGCCGCGTTGTCGATGCCGCGGAAGCACAAGGTGGGTCCCAGGTGGTTGCCTTCCGCCGTATGGTTGTAGACGACGTCCAGGATCACCTCGATCCCCTCGCTGTGCATGGTCTTGACCATGGTCTTGAACTCGCGCACCTGCCGGCCCCGCAAGGGGGAGGTGGCATAGCGAATATCGGGCGCAAAGAACCCGATCGTGTTGTACCCCCAGTAGTTGGTCAGCCCGCGCTCGACGAGGTGCCGATCCCGCACGAAATGATGGACGGGCAGCAGCTCGATCGCGGTCACCCCCAGCGCCTTGAGATGGTCGATGACCGCCGGCGTGGCCAAGCCGGCATAGGTGCCCCGTAATTCCGCCGGCACCTCGGGATGCTGGGCCGTGAAGCCCCTCACATGCACCTCGTATATAATGGTCTTGTCCCAGGCGGTGTGCAGGAGTTGATCCCCGCCCCAGGTGAACGCCTGATCGACGACGATGCACTTGGGCATGTAGCCGGCGTTGTCCCGCTCGTCGAAGGACAAGTCGGCATCCGGATCGCCGACGCGGTAGCCGAACATCGAGTCGTCCCACTGGATGGGACTCGCGATGGCTTTTGCGTAGGGATCCATCACCAGCTTGTTCGGGTTGAACCGGTGGCCTACGCTCGGCTCGTACGGACCATGGACGCGGTAGCCATAATGCTGGGCGGGCCAGAGCCCGGGGATGTAGACATGCCAGACTTGATCGGTCCGCTCTTCAATGCGGATGCGGTGCGTGGCCTTGTCCGAGTCCGGCCCGTCGAACAGGCAGAGCTCCACCGCCGTCGCGTTCTCGGAGAACAGCGCAAAATTGACGCCCTGGCCATCCCAGGTGGCGCCGAGTGGGTAAGGATATCCCGGCCAGATTCTCATGGATCGTCCTCCACATTCGTCCAGCCGGACCGCGCCCTCCGGCATCTCGGGGAAAACCGGCGTCCTGCCTGTCCCAGTCCACGCCCGATATCTGCGCAGGCTCGAGGGAGCGCTGGCGCGCACTTCTTATAGTCAGGAACCCGGCCTTAAAGCAAGTCCATACAGCGGTTCGAACGTCAGGTGATCGGACGTTACGGCATTCCTCGTGGGCATCTTGTTCTAGGATTCACCATTCTGGCACACTGCAGCCTCTCTTCGACAAACGGAGGTATGCATGGACACCAGCAAAGGATGGAAACTGGAAATAGGCGCCCGTCCGACCCCTGACGGCGTGCGATTTCGAGTCTGGGCACCACGGGCGGATTCGGTGGCGGTCCGAGTGATGGGACAGGAAGCGAAACCGTTCCGCATGGAACGGCGAGAGCGCGGGTACTTCGAGGCCCTGGTCCCGGGCATCACCGCGGGCGCGCGCTACACCTACAGCCTGGACGGCGACAAGGAGCGTCCGGACCCGGCCTCGCGGTTTCAACCGGACGGCGTCCACAAGCCCTCACAGGTCGTGGACCCCGCTGCCTTTCCATGGACCGATCAGCACTGGCGCGGCCTGCCCCAGCGCGACTTGATCATCTACGAGCTGCACCCGGGCACGTTCACCAAGGAGGGCACGTTTCCCGCCATCATCCCGTTGCTCGATTATCTCAAGAACGACGTCGGCATCACGGCCGTCGAGCTGATGCCGGTCGCGCAATGTCCCGGCGCGCGCAATTGGGGGTATGACGGCGTCTATCTGTATGCCGTTCAGTCGAGCTACGGCGGGCCGGACGCACTCAAGCAACTGGTGGATACCTGTCACGCGAAGGGGCTGGCCGTGGTCATGGATGTCGTCTACAACCACCTCGGCCCGGAGGGCAATTACCTCGGCGACTTCGGTCCGTATTTCACGGATAAGTACCGGACTCCCTGGGGGCCGGCCATCAATTACGACGCGGCGGACAGCGACGAGGTCCGCCGATACATCATCGACAACGCCGTGTACTGGGTCTCCGAGTACCACATCGACGCGCTCCGCCTCGATGCGATCCACGGCATTTTTGACTTCAGCGCCTATCACATCCTGCGGGAGCTCAACGACGCGGTGCACGCGGAGGCCGCCCGGTTGGGCCGAACGGTGTCGGTGATTGCGGAAAGCGATCTGAACGACGTCCGCGTGATCACCTCGCCGGAGCTCGGCGGCTACGGCCTTGACGGGCAGTGGAACGATGACTTCCACCACGCGATTCACAGCCTGACGACCGGCGAAACCAATGGGTACTACGCCGACTACGGGGGGCTCGAGCACCTGGCCACGGCGCTCCGAGACGGGTTCATTGTCAGCGGCCGCTTTTCGGTCTATCGTAAGCGTCGCCACGGGAACTCCTCCCGCCACTGCGCACCAGCAAAGCTCGTGGTCTTCGCCCAGAACCACGACCAGATCGGCAACCGCGCGCATGGGGACCGCATCGGTGCGCTCGCCCCCGAATCACTTCACAGCATCGCGGCGACGGTGTTGCTGGCACCGCATGTGCCGCTGCTGTTCATGGGCGAGGAGTACGGCGAGACAGCGCCGTTTCAATACTTCGTCGACCATGGCGATCCCGGCCTCCTCGAGGCGGTGCGAAAAGGCCGGCGAGAGGAGTTCGCCCACTTCGGCTGGAAGGAGGATATTCCCGACCCGGCCGATCCGCAGACGTTCGAGCGGTCGAGAGTCCATCCCGGGGCTCAGCGTGATCCGAAGCAGAAGGCGCTGCTGCGCTGGACCAAGTCGCTGATCGAGCTTCGGAAGGGCGTCGCCGCTCTCGGCGGTGCGGACTCGGACCGGTTCGGCCACCACGTGTATGTGCACGAGCGAGAGCAGGTGCTGCTCCTGCACCGCTGGGCCGATGGCGGGCCCTCCGCCCTCGTGGTCCTGGGGTACAACAAGACCCCGGCGACGGTCGCGCTTCACGAACCGCCCGGCGAATGGCATCTCCGGCTGGACAAGAACATGGCGGACCTCGGCGGCTCCGGTCGTCAGGTCGCGCCAGCCCGGCTGTCGATCACCCGCAGCGGCACGACCCTCGATCTCACCCCCTATGCCGCGGCGGTGTACCTCAGCGCCGCGCAAGACTAGCTGGTCGCCAGCTCACATTCGTGACGACATGAACTCCCTTCTGATGAATTGTGGAGGTGTGCCATGGAAAAGTATTTGAGCCCGCAGATGATAGAACAAATGTTGCTGTGGATCACAGGGGCCGGGCTGCGCATACTCGTGATCGCCCTCGGGATGGTCTTTTTCATTGTTTTGGTGAAACGATCGACGGTGCGCCTCGGCAAGTTTCTTCAGGGCACCTTGCCGACGCCGGCCCAGATCAAGCGGGCCGATACGCTGACCCACGTGGTGCGCGACGTCAGCCGCGTCGCCATCATCGGGGTGGCCATCCTCCTGATCCTCGCCGAGCTGGGCGTGCACCTTGGCCCCTTGCTGGCGGCTGCGGGTATCGGAGGGCTGGCCATCGGCTTCGGCGCCCAAAGCTTGGTCCGTGACGTGATCACCGGCTTTTTCATCTTGCTGGAGGATCAAGTCAGGGTCGGCGATGTGGTGGAGATCGCGGGCGTGGCCGGCTTCGTCGAAGAGGTCAGGATGCGCACGATCAGGTTGAGAGATCTCTCCGGCAACGTCCACGTCGTGCCGAACGGCGCCATCGACAAGGTGAAAAACTTCACCTACAAGTTTTCCTTCTATCTGTTTGATGTCGGCGTCGCGTATCGGGAGGACGTGGACGAGGTCATGACCGTGCTGAAAGAAATTGCCGAAGAGCTCCGGAACGATTCGAATTTTGGGCCGGATATCCTCGAGCCGCTGGAAATGCTCGGGGTGGACCAGTTTGCCGATTCTGCGGTCATCATCAAATGCCGAATCAAGACGCAGCCGATCAAGCAATGGCGAGTGGGTCGCGAAATGAACAGACGAATCAAAAAAACGTTCGACGCGCGGGGCATCGAGATTCCGTTCCCGCATCGGACGATTTACTGGGGCGAGCCAAAGGCAGGCACGCCGCCGCCGCTCTACGTGTCGCAGTTGGCGGAACACGGGCAGCGAAGCTCCTGATTGACAGCGGGGTCCCCTCAGCCAACGCAGCAGAGGGGACCCCGCTCCTCAGGTGTCTCGTCAGGAGCTCTTGCCGGTCGGTGGCTGATCCTCCTTCTTGAACGGCTCCTTCACGACCACTTTGATTCCGGCGATCGTCCCGGTCACGGCCTTGCGCACCTGCTCGCCCGCAGAGGCGCTGATCTCGCCGGCTGCTTTGATCGCGCCCGTCGCTGCCGCCGATGCCGCCTCGGCCGCATCCACGCCGACTTCCTTCGCCGCTGAGATTGTGCCCTCGACGGCTTTCTTGGCCGTTCCTGCAACATCGCCGCCTGTGTCGGACGCGGCTTTGACGATGGCCCCAACGCTGGCGCTGACGGTCTCGATTGCGTTGGTCCCAATCTCTTTGGTGCCCTGAAGCACACCCAGGACGACCGACTTTGCGGTCGACCCGATTTCGGTACCGACCGCATTGGCGCCCTTCACGACAGCCGTCGTCGCGGTCGAGGCGGCCTCGGCAACGTTCACACCGAGCTCCTTGCCGGCCACGATCGAGCCTTCCACCGCGCCCTTGACCGTCGCAGCGATGTCTCCGCCGACGTCGGCCGTGCCCTTGATCAAGGCGCTCGCGCTGCTGTGAATCGTGTCGACGGCGCTGGCGCCCACTTCCTTGGTTCCCCGCAACGTGCCGAGAATCACCCCCTTTGCGGCGGACCCCACCTCGGCGCCGACCTCGCCCACGCCCTTGATGACCCCTGTGACGGTATCCACGACCAGCCCGGTCAGCTCCGAACCCACGGCCCGCGTCCCTTGGAGTGTCTTGACCATCGTTCCACTGACGGCATCCACGAGGGCGCCGGCCACGTCCCCCACACCTTTCACCGCCTCAACCGCGTTCTCCTTCGCCGCCTTCACGATGCCCTTTTTCTCCTGCTCGGACATGCTGCCTTGCTGCTGGTTCATGTCATCCTCCTTTGTGAGAGATCACATCCTGGTCTTTCTTATTAACTTCAAATACTACTCCTATTCGCGTGCCTCGTTCCACAAGGGTACGGAGGCGTGGCTATAGGGCAGGGCAGGGCAGGCCAGCACGACCAGGGCCGCTGCGCGCGACGGCGACCGGCGCACACGAGAGGGGAGGCATCGGGGCAGATACGGGCCAGACGGACAACAGGTGAAATGATGGATCAGGCACGCGCTCTGTGATACAAAGCACGAGAGAGCGGGGGAGACCGACGGGAAGACGAATGCGAGAGACTGGTTCAGAGAGTCCAGCGAGCCCCACAGGCGAGCACCTACCCAGCGAACCGACGGGACAACCCGGCCGGCAGCAGGAGTACGAGCTGGCAGTCCGTATCGCTCGACTCACGATCATCGTGGGGGTCGGATATTTGATATTCAGCGTCTTCAGCCCGTTTCTCTCCGCCATTGCCTGGGCGGCCATTCTCTCCTATGCCCTTTATCCGGTCTACCGTCGGATCGTTCACCTGACCCGTGGGCGCACGAGCACCAGCGCGTTCCTCATGTGCGTGGCCGTCACGCTCGGCATTATCCTGCCGCTGTTCTATCTCTCCTTCTTCATCGCGGAG
>JBFKNO010000149.1:0-7025 GCA_041629275.1 Nitrospiraceae bacterium | reverse complement strand
GGTCCGCCCCAAGGGTGGCATGGGTGCCCATGAAACCGGGTTGCCGGAGCCATTCCGCCATCAGCGGTCCCTTCTCGAGTCATTCACGACGCTTTCACTCCTTGAACGACCGCGGTCTGCTCCACCTCCGTGACGGACGAGAATCCCGCGAGCTGCAGCCATCGCGTCGCCTCGCCCACCGTGTAGCAGCGGCCCCGCTCCGTATTGACGAAGATATGCACCGCGAAGGCGGTGACCCAGGCCGGGCTCGTCCCGTCTTCACTCAAGAAGCGGTCCTTCATGATCAACCGTCCTCCTTCGCGCAGGTGGCCGAAACATTTCTTGACCAAGGCCGCATTGTCCCGGTCGTCCTGATAATGGAGAATGTCGGACATCAGGATCACGTCGTAGGTGCCGCCCAGGGCCTCTCGGTTGAAATCACCGGGCAGGAGCGTCACACGATCCCCCAGCCCGGACTCCGCGACGACCCGGGCCGCGGTGCGCAGCGTCTCGGGTAGGTCGAGGACCGTCGCGTGAAGGTCCGGATAGGCCTGGCAGAACGCGATGGCGTTCGTCCCCGCTCCGCCGCCGAGGTCGAGCATCGCGCGCGCCCCTTCGAGCCGGAGACGCTTGGCCAAGGCGGGCCCGCTCTGCTGCCCGATGCGGTCCAGCACGGTCAGCACATGAGCGCCGAGCTCCGGATCCGTGCGGAAGACATGCTGCCTGGCCGGTGATCGGCCGGTCCGGACGGCCTCCTCGAGCTTCCCCCAGTTGTTCCATTCCGCCTCGTGCAACAGGAACAAGTGGCCGACGTAGCCGGACTGGCCTTTGACGAGGTGGGTCCGGGCCACCGGGCTGTTCGCATACTGCTGGTCAATCTTCGAGAGCACCCGCATCGCCACCAGCGCATTCAACAGCAGCGCCACGGTCCGCTCGTCGGCCTGCACCCGCTTGGCGATGTCCGCGGCGGCCAGCTCCGTGTCGGCCAAGATGGAGAATAGGTCCAGCTTGACCGCTGTGAGCAGGATCTTGGTCTCCCAGTAATATCCAAGCTGGAAGATCTCGGCGAGCGACAGGTCTCGCGGCACATGGGCCTCAATACAGGCGTAAGTAGTGGAATTTATTCGGCCTGAATGTCCCCGTGAGCGGCTAATCTTAACGGGGTCAAACGGTCAAAGGCAAGGGACCAAACACCCTGGAAGCGCGGGGCAAAAAAAGGGCAGCGGCCTTGTCTGCCGCTGCCCTTTCCTGGCTGGGTCGCTGAAGAACGCGAGGCTTACTTGATCTCGAAATTCGCCGTGACGGAGCCACCGTCGGGCACGTTCACTTCCGCTTCGACCTGCCCCGCGATCGGATGCCAGGCCATCAGCTTGTGCTTGCCGGCCGGCACGTTCTTGATCTCGAAGGTCCCGTCATCCTTGGCCACCGCGTAATGTGGATTGTCGACCGGCAGGTACCAGCCCTGCATGAACTCGTGCTGGTCGCACTGCAGCCGCATGACGGAGCCCTTCTTGGCCATTCTCATCTTGATGGTCTTCTGCAGGGTGTCGCCCTTCTTGGCCAAGCCAATGTTGAAGAGGGTGGAGGACTTGGCGCCCAGGACATCGAAGGAGTGCGGGTTATGGAGCACGCCCTCCTTGGACTTCGGATCGTCGGGATCCGCGTCGAGGTTCTCCACGTAGAAATCGCCCTTGTTCACGACGATGCCGGTGAACGGCTTGAACGCACAGAGCTCGGCGAAGACCTTCTGGGATGGCTCGTTCTTGAACTGCTTCTGCCAGTCCTTGTCATTGATGTCGCGAACGGACACGACGGCGTCCTTCAGCCCGTTGCCGCTGCCAAGCTGCACTTCCTTGAGCAGGCGGGTCTCGCCGTCGGCGCTCTTGCTCGAATTCTTCTTGCAGAAGTTCTCGTTGGGGAATTTTGAAAACGCAAATTCCTTCGGCGGTGGGACCTTTCCGCTAAAAGTCACCTTTCCAGTGACGGTGCCACCGGCTTGGGCCAGCAGTGGAGCTGCGACGAGCCCGGCGACTGCCAGGAACGCCACGATCGAACGACGCTTGATCATGTCTCTGCCTCCTTACCATGAAAGACGTTGAATGGCCGCTGTCTGAGGGATGCCAGGACGCGGTTGCGCGCTGTAGATGTGCCGCGCGGCAAGCGCAATCCACACCCACTTGGCACAAAGAGCCCAAAAATATATCAAGCGGCTCGCGGGACTGTCAAGCCTCTCTCTCACCGCCTTGGGAGCAACGGAAAGACGCGGACATCGAGCCGCGTCACCGATCACAGCCTACTCTACTCCTGATCCGGTGTGCGCAACGGCCTGACGCACGACTTCGACGCGACCGACGAGATCGCCGGGATCCTCGATCGGCTTCGAGCAGAATCGATCGGTGCACACGTAGGCCGTAGGTTGCTTCGTTCGTGGAAAGGTCACCCCACCCAGCGCCAAGTCGTCGTGCCGAGGGTCGAGGAGCCGCACGATCTTGCCGGGCACATAGACCTGCTGTGCGCGGGCGAACAGCCTCCGTGCCGGTTCCTGGTCTTTTGGGCCGACGACGACGATGTGCAGCGGATATCGAACGAACCGATCCACCGCGAGGCCGGCCTGTGCGATCGGCAGCGTATCCCCCGCGGTGAGGGCCAGGCTCAGCGTCCGCTCGGCCTGGTCTCGATAGGGCTGTTGGCCGGTAAGATAGAACAAATCGCTGAACAGCATCGCGGCGCGGAGGTTGTCCGCCAGCGGCTTCTGAGCAAACCGGAGCAGTCCCTCGGAGGCGTTTTGCGGACGGTCGAAAAACCCGCCCGCCGCATCCCCGAGCTGCGTGACGAGATCCGCGGCGAGGGCCTGGGCGCGCGTCAGGTACAGCCGATCGCCGGTCGTCAGGAAGGCTTCGACCAGCGCTCCCGCGAAGGACACCTGGGCATCGAGAAAGACCAGGGCATCCGGTGGGCGATGTGGGCCCATGTGCGACATCCCCTGACCGGGAACATAGCGATCCCGATACAGGCGGTCGAGCACCAGCAGGGCGATCTCGCGCAGGTCCTCTCTCTCCAGCAGCTCTGCGGCCTGCAGATAACTTCCGGCCATCAACCCATTCGCAGCCGTGTAGACTCGACGATCGACGAGCGGCATGCCCAGCGCGGCCCGCGGCTTGTCGCCGAGCGCGTCGTAGTCGGACTCGGCGCCGTGGCGGGCTGACGCATAGACGGACTGCGCACCGGCCGCTTGGCTGGCATAAAACCCGTCTCTGGTCGGATTCAAGAGAAATTCATTCACATAGGTGATGATTCTCAGCGCGACCGCTCGGTAGGTCGGATCGCCGGTTGCGTGAAACGCGTCGAGATAGTTCCGCAGGTTGCGCGCCTGGATATCCAGAAGTTTCTCGTAATGCGGCTTGGTCCAATCCGCCGACTCGGCATAGCGATAGAATCCACCCCAGACAGGATCCTCCAAACGCAACTGTTTCTCCAACGTCGTCAACGCCATGTTCCTGAACTCCCGCTCTCCCGACCAGTAGGCACGCTGCAAGGCGAAGGTCACGGCTTCGGGCTCGAAGAATTTCGGGGCGTGTCGAAATCCGCCGTGCTCCGAATCGAACCTGACCCGGAGCACCATGGCCGACCGATCCACGAGGTCAGCACGGATCGGCACGCCACGTGGCGTGTCGCGGCTGGTGGCGGCTTCGACCGTCGTCCAAACGGCCTGCGCGCGCTGAAAGAGCTCACTCCGCTGATCACGGTACAGGGCCTCGATCTCCTCGAGCACCACGATCAACTCGTCGGCCTCGAGGAAGTTGGCCTGAAAAAGAATCTCCCCCGTGTGCAGGAGGACGCTCGTCGTCGGCCATCCGGCGTGTCGATATCGGGCATCGATGTCGGGTCGCTGATCGGTGTCCACCCGGACGGGAACGTAGCGTTCGTTGAGCAGCGCGGCGACCGCGGGGTCGGCGTAGGTCGTGTCGTCCATGACATGGCAGGCGTGGCACCAGACGGCTGTGAGATCGAGGAGCACCAGTTTGTCCTCACGCTTCGCGCGCTCGAAGGCCCCGGGTTTCCAATCGACCCACCGTACCGACGCCGAGGGGGATGCCGCCGCAGGCCTCCCGCCCTCCGCGAACGCACCTTGTTCCCCGATCGCGCACCAGAGGAGCGCGCCGGCGAGTCCGCTCGACAACAGCCTGAGGAAGACCGAGGCACCGCCGGGGCGTCGCGACACCCCCCAGTGTGACCCACGAGTGGCCGACCCCCTGTCATGCGTTCCCGTCAGCATGCCCGCTTTTCGCGCTCCAACCTTAATGGTAAGTACAGTCAGAGTAGTCCAAACCCGCCCCCCCTCGTCAATGGGGGTGAAGCCACACAGAATCGCGCACTTGTGAACTCATTCCGTTCGGGGACGGCGTGGCCGGTGTTCAGAGGCGTGGGGTGAGCCGAAATGGGAGCAGAACCAGCCGGAGCTTCGGCGCAGTGGCCGGGCCTGTCCTGCTCAGACGCTGCGGTTCGGCCCCGTCCCCAGAATGTGGACGATGGCCCCACCCGCAGTCGCCCTGACGGCCGCGTCTTGGTCACGCAGCGCGTCTTTGAGCAGGGCCAGCTCACTGCCGCCACCGACACGCCCGACAGAACGAACCGCGGAGATTCTCGGACGCGGGACCGGATCGTGCAGCAGCATGGAGAGTGTCCCCAGCACCTGAGGATCTTGCCCGTGACCCAATGCCCGGCCAACGGACGAGCGGATCGCGGGGTTTTCGTCTTGCGCCAGAGCCCGGACGACGCCGGCCACTTCGCTGAACGGAAGCCCCAGCTCAAGAGACGAGGCGACGGCCGCGGCCCTCACGCCGGGGTTGGCATCCTTCAGGGCGCGTTGGACCGCCTCGCGCGCCTGCGTCGACCCCGGGTGCATCCGGCCCAAGCTCACCGCGGCCACCGACCGGACGGCGGACACCGGGTCGCGGAGGCCCTGGATCAAAGCCGGCAGCGATTCCTCCGCCTGGAGATCGGCCAGGGCGGCAAACGCCGCCGCACGGATGGTCGGCTGCTCGTCCTTCGTGGCTGCGATCACCATCGGCAAGGCGCGCGCGTCCCCCAGCTCGCCCAACGTTCGAAGCGCCGCCCGACGTTCATACGGATTCTTTGCCGATGCCGAGGCCACCAGGCCATCCCACTGGGCTCCCTGTCCCAGCTCGATCAGCGCTCCCTGCGCGGCCACGCGGACCATCGCCTGGTCATCCTCGAGGGCGCGCTCGATCAACGGAACCGCTCGGCGATCGCCCGACCGCCCCAATCCCTTGAGCGCGGCGATCCGCACGAGGGCGGCTCGATCTTGCAGTGCGTCACGCAACCGTGGCGAACGCCGACCGGCTTCGAGCTGGGACAGCGCCTCCGCCGCGAGCGCGCGCACGAGGCCCGAGCCGTCGCTCAAGCCCTCCTCCAGCCACGGGACCGTCATCTCGGCGTGCATTTCCTTGAGCGCGGTGTAGGCCGCCCCGCGCATCTGCTCGCGCATGTCCTGCCTCAGGGGAAGGATGAACGCGAAGGCGATGTCACGCAGGAGCTCGTCGTCATCCTGCTTGGTCCGGGCGAAGAGGCGATCGTATTCCTCGAGCGCCTTCTGGGCATCCCCCGCCTTGAGCCACGTCCGCACACGGTCCGGGGACGCTTCGTCGGGCGCGCCCGCTCCCGCTTGGGCGACTGCCACGGTATCGGCGGTTCGTTCCCGATCAGCCCCTGACGAACCGGTCCTGTCGAAAGGCGGCTCAGGCTGGGCCGAAGAAGCCAGACCTCCGCCGCCTCCATAAGCCAGGATCAACACGACGATGAGCCTGCTCACCCGCTTCCGTATTTGGTGGGACCCGCTCCCCATGCCCCCTACTGCACCTCGCTCGTCTGCTCCTGTGCCTCGACTCTGCGGTACCCGCGCGGCACCTCGAAATAATAACCCGGTTGCGTCGAAAACACGACATGCTCGTACTCGATGGACCAGTCTCGATGCTTGCTGACCAGCTTCAATAACAGTCCGCTCTCTGTGTCGATCCATTGAAAGAAGCCTTCCCGGCGTCCGTACCGCTGCACGACCACCTCGTAGAGCTGCGCACGCCGCCCGCCGGTCATGGCCTCCCCGATGAGCGAGCGATCGATCTCCCCTTCCAGCTTGATCGCGAAGGGCAGCAGATGAGCCGGCCGGAGGGGAACAGCCACATAGAGTCGGCGCTGCGAGAACACGTACCAAAGCTCGCCGAGATCCTGGCGCACGATCGAGACCCCTGCAAAGCCGAGGTCCGTTCGCACGCCGCCACGGTGCTCGATGCGGTAGCGATTAGCCTTCACGTACAGGAGGGCGTCCTTCGCGGTTCCCTCGGTGCGCCAGATGACTTTCGCGGAGAACTCGAGCGGTGGAGTGGGCTGATCGGGCTGGTCCTTGGGTTCTCCCCCTAGGCTTTGAGCGTTGAGGAGCACGAGAGCTGCGCAGAGGGAGAAGATGAACGGGCGGGAGGAGGACTTGCGCGGTCCCCGACCGAGCCTCGCCCGCTGGGACATGGCCTATTGATCCTGGACGATCGGCTGAATGCGCAAGGAGGGTCGACCGATCGCGCCGGGCCCGAATCGAGGCGGTTTTTGCATGGTATGGGCCGTGCGACGCCCGGCTGGCGCCTGCAGCTCAACCTCGACATCGAGCGTCTCGCTCGGCTCGATGGTCACAAATCGTTCGACAGGGGTCGTAGCGTGGGGGTGCCAGACGCGGAGCACGTAGGTTCCCCGGGGGATCTGATCGAGGGTGAACCGTCCCTCCGTGTCCGTGATGGCGTAGTAGGGGTTCTCGACCGCAAAGGCCCAGCTCTCCATAAACGCGTGAAAGCCGCATTGCATCAAGAAGGTTCGCCGCCCCTTGGTCAACCTGAACTGCTGGACCAGCGACCGACCTGGCTGATGATCATGCGTCGCATGGAGGTCTCCCCGCCTGTGTCGCTGGTTGAACGGCAGCGGGGAGTTGAAGAGGACCCTGGCCCCGAGCTCCGGGGACGTCTCATAAGCCTGCACATCGT
>JBFKNO010000148.1:0-7050 GCA_041629275.1 Nitrospiraceae bacterium | reverse complement strand
GTGCGGACGCCGGAAGACGCGGAACGCTTCGCCGCCTCTCTGGTGCGGAGCCGGGCCGGGACGCGCAAGGTGGATCTCAACGGCACGACAAAGACCGCTCGCTTCGTCAGGCTGGCCATGGTGCCCAACTTCGCCCACAAGCAGGCGGAGAAGTACCGTGCCATGGTCAATCGCTTCGCGGACGCCTACCAGGTCAGCCCCAATCTGGTCTTCGCCATCATCCGGACGGAGAGCAACTTCAATCCCTACGCGGTCAGCTCCGCGCCGGCCTACGGCCTGATGCAGCTCGTACCGACCAGCGGCGGGCGTGATGCCTACCGCCGGGCGCGCGGCGCCGACGCGATCCCCTCGCGTGACTACCTGTTCAATCCGAAGCACAACATCGAGCTCGGCAGCGCCTACCTCAACGTGCTGTCCTACAGCTATCTCAAGGAAGTCGCCAATCCTGTCTCGCGCGAGTACTGCGTCATTTCCGCCTACAACACGGGGACGGGCAACGTGCTCCGCGCCTTCGAGCAGGATCGCACGGCCGCGGTGAACCACATCAACCGCCTGCACCCCGCCGCCGTGTACCAGAAGCTCCGCAAAGACCTCCCGCACGCCGAGACCCGCCGCTACCTGTACAAGGTCGTCACCTATCGCAAGGAGTTCGTCAGCCCCTCCGCCGACGGCGGCTAGCTCCTCAGTGGTCTTGTGAAAGGGTGAGACCTTGGTCACGGAGAGCGGCGTCGGCGCGGGGGCTGAGCCTGTCCTGCTCAGCGATCCGGTTCGACCGCACTAAGCCTCGCATCTGCTGGGCTGCTGAACTCGTTGCGTGCGACTCACGGAGGCACACAGCTTCGAACAGTCCTCGCCCTCCGCCAAGGCGGACCGCATCTGCTCGGCAAGTGCGGTGCCCGAACCTCCGCGATGCGCGACGACAGGCTCAGCCCCCGCGCTAGACCCTACGCCTTCCAACCAGCCTCCTTTCGCCTGCTCGCGGTGGTCATGCTCCATTCGGGCGCCCATTCGCCGCGCCACCCGCGGTCAGCGGCACTTCGTTTCCAGAGGGCATTTTCCGATTAAACTACTTCTTTCCTGGCGGCCGGTCGCGAGTCTATGCGTCATGCCGAAAGCCAAAGGACCTGGTTGGTGAGGTCACTATGCTCGTGGTCGCGCAGAAAGCGGCGGAATCGCCTCAACAGCTCAGAGAGGGGTAACTCCGGTGCGAGGATCAAGCCCGCGTGCGTGCGTCTGTCATCGTGCCACTGGCGGGCAAGCAGCAGGAAATCTTTTCGGTTGAAGGTGAGTAACGCACGGCCGTTCTGAGTCGCAAAGGCGAGTTGCTCCTCGTCTGATTGCCCTAGCCGTCCAGCTTGCTGGGTGGTCAGGCAATCGACGCCGTGCGCGGTGAGAGCCGGAGCCAGAGTCACCGGCACGTGCTCGTCAAGATAGAGCCTCACCTGAATTTAGGGGAGACGCGAGGCGGGGTCGGACGGCTCAAGTTCACGGTTTGCAGCAATTTCAGCGTCGATGTCCTCCCGATTATCGTAGTAGTAGGAGAGAGCATCGTAAATCGCTGCGAGCGAGAGGTGGGGAAAATAACTGAGGAGTTCCTCAGGCTTGACACCGTGGTGAAGGGCGTACACGACGATGGTCCGTACCGTGACACGCGTGCCCTTGATGCACGGGCTTCCGCCGCAGACCTTCGGATCGCTCTCGACGTGGGGGTGTAACACCTTTGGCATAAGCCCAGTCTATCTGAAGTCACAGGAAGGAGCAAGGCAACTGGCGACATTGGCCTACGCTCACGTTGGGCTTTCGGGCTGATATTGGAATGGAAACCGGCTCGGGAGTCGTTCGTATGCGCTTTCATATGGCCCGATTTGTGAGCAAGTCACTGCTACTGATAGCCGAGCCATTTGTCTTCCGCGTCAACTGGTCGCTAGAGGGCGTCCAGCGGTGAGATACGTTCGATCTTGCGCTTTGTGTTCCTGGCGGCCACCCACAGATCGACGGCACGCTGGGCGTTCAACCACAATTCAGGGGAATTGCCAAACAAACGCGAGAGACGCAGCGCCATCTCAGGGCTCACGGCACGTCGTTCGCGAAGCAATTCATTGACGGTCTGTCGCGAGACCCCAAGGGCCTTGGCGATACTCGAGACGGTCAGCCCGTAGTCAGGAAGGAAATCCTCGCGCAGCATCTCGCCCGGATGGGTGGGGCGAACCTTCCGTCGCCTGTTGTTGGGAACGCTCATCTTGCCCCTGGCGTTCGTCACCCGAGGCTCCTCATAGTGGTGTCGGAGGCGCCATAAGATGGCGCAGCTACAGGGTTCACCCAGGTCGTTCGGCCTCGCCGGGATCAACCAAAGTCGTTAGCGCCGGGCTTTCGTCCGCCGCGTGGGCGCGGCTTGGAGCGGATCGTCCGGCCAGGCGTGTTGAGGTTCATTCCCGAAGACCCTCCGCGCCCGAGCATTGAGGCGGTGAGCCCGCTTGCGATCGGAAGACCAAGCTCCCCGAGCAGTGCCGGAACGGGAGCGCCTGACCCGCCCTGCCCAGACAGAGCCATGTAGTCGAACATTCTGTCTTTCACCTAGACAATATGTCTTACATCTGATGAACTTGGGTTTTCGGGGAGTTACAATAATCCGGGCGAGCCGCCAAGGTACGAATGGACAAATTGTTCCTCAAACCACCAAGCAAGGAGATCGACCGTCCTCTTAGCCAAGGTTTTAGATGCCATTGATTTCCAGAAACATTTCATGCCTGTGCGCTATCGATCCATGGCGAGGGACATTGGCATGCTTCGTGCTGTTTCGTGTATCGCGCAACTCGACGACTCTCCGGGGCCTAAGAGGCAGAAGGTGGAATCGTGGATTCCCCTGGTCTGCAGATTCGTGCGGGCCATCTTCTCCCTTCGGTGAAGCTCCATAGTTTTTCCTCACGGGCACGATTTCTCGTTTCGCCCCATAACCAAACACTTCGTTTCGCGGGAACACGTTCCTGGCTGACGGGTCCGGACGAGTCCTGTGTCACGCTCGCTTTGCCCTGGAACCCGGTGATCCGGCCCAGGCTGTAGGAGTTATTACGCTCCTCGGGTCGTGCGACCAGGGCTTACGCGCACGGCAGAAGGACGTGCATGAGACTGCCCATACTCGTCATCGACGGCGATCCCGGCGTGTGCGAGGCACTGTGCACCGGGCTTCTCCACGAGGGGTACCGCGGGGAGGCGGCGGAGGACGGGGCGCAGGCCCTCGACATGGTTCGACAGGACAATTATGGAGCTGCGATCCTCGGGGTCCCGCTGCGTGACCTTGATGAGCACACGGTGCTGTCGGCACTTCTGGAGTCGGACCCAACGCTACCCGTGATCGTGCTCAGCGGCTTCGCCACGCAGGAGAAAAGAATCGCCTCCCTGCTTGACGGCGCGTTCGCTTGTCTCGCCAAACCGCACAACTTGGAGGAAGTCACGGCCACTCTGCGTCGGGCTGTCGGCGTCAAAGCGCTTGCGATGAGAGCCGAGCGGGCCGAAGGAGCATTGACGGAAAGCGAAGAACGGTTCCGTCTGGTGGTGCAATCGGCGCCCGACGCCGTTGTGCTCGCAGATGGGGATGGCAGGATCATCTCGATCAACAGGGCGGCACAAAGACTCTTCTCGTACACCGAGGAGGAAGTTTTGGGAACACCGCTCACGCAACTCATGCCCGCGCGATATCGTGAGGCACACGTGAGCGGATTCCAGCGGGTGCGTGCGTCCGGAGCCTCACAAATCATCGGAAAGGTCGTGGAGGTCCACGGCCTCAGGAAGGACAACAGCGAATTCCCGCTGGAATTATCGCTTGCTACGTGGACGATCAACGAGCATGCTTTTTACAGCGGCATCATGCGCGACATCAGCGAGCGCAAGGAGGCGGAAGAGCGTCTCCGGGCCCAAGCCGCGCAGTTGCAGGAGCAGGCGCGACTCCTCGACCTGGCCCATGTGATGATCCGGAACCTCGATGACGAGATCATCTTCTGGAACAAGGGCGCCACAAAGCTCTATGGCTGGTCGAAGGAGGAGGCGGTGGGAAAGGTGTCGCACGCTCTCTTGCAAACGAAGGCTCCCAAGCCCATTGCTCAATTGAAAGCGGAGTTGATGGGTCGGGGGTGCTGGGAGGGGCAGCTCGAACAAACCAAGCGTGACGGATCCCGTATCGTGGTGGCCAGCCATTGGGAACTGCATCGAGGCCCGGACGGTCAGCCCCTGGCTATTCTTGAGGTGAATAACGACATCACCAGGGCCAAGCGAGCCGAAAAATTCCGAAGAGCCCAGCTGGAGGTCGGTCTGATCCTGTCCGCTGCGGAGACCCTGACTGAGGCCGGCCCCCAGGTTTTGAAGGCGGCATGCGAGACCACAGGGTGGGACTTGGCCATGATTTGGCTGGTGGACCGCCAAGGCCTCGTGTTGCAGCGCGAGGCGATCTGGCAGAGCCCATGCTTGACCGGCGTCGAGGTTCTCGGTGTCCTCGATGAGACGGCCTGGTCTTCAGACCGGGCATTGCCCGAGCGGGTCTGGAAGACCGGGAAGCCCGCCTGGGTTTCCGACGTGGTCCATGAGGTCCATGCTCCAGAAAGCCCGGCTGCCGCGAAGGCTGGATTCCGAGCGGCCTTCGGTGTTCCGATTGGGAATGGAAACAAGATCGATGGCGTCCTGACGTTCTGGAGTCAAACCCCCCAAAAGCCCGACCGGGCGCGCACGGAGCTGATCACCGCCATCGGCGTCAAGATCGGCCAGTTCCTGGAACGCCAGCGGCAGGATGAACGACTCGCCAAGATCAATGGATGCTTCTTAAGCTTTGGCAAGGACACGAATGAGAATATCCAGCGCCTGACGGCTCTCTGCGGAGAGCTCCTGGGAAGCACGTGGGCGGTGTATTGCCATCTCGACGGTGATCTCCTGCATTCGACCGCTCGATGGCAGACGCCTCCCGACTTTCCGGCTGTGCGTAAGCCGGACGGACTGCTCTGCGCTGAAGTCATCGCAGAAGGCGCCAGCCAGCCGATCGTGATTCGTCACCTCCCGGAGACTCCCTACGCCGGGACGGATTTGTGGGTGCTGACCTACCACCTCGAGACCTTCATTGGCCAGGCCGTCATGGTGGGCGGCCGGCACGCGGGTGCGCTCTGCGCGGTGTTCCAAACAGACTTCACGCCGAGCGAAGGCGAGCAACGTCTCATGGGCATTCTGGCGGCCGCGTTAGGCGTGGAGGAAGAACGCAAGAGAGCGGAACAGACGTTGTGGCGGGCTTACGAGGACACGGAGAAAATTCTCTCCAGCTTGCCCGGTGCAGTTCTCGTGGTGAGCGATGATTTGTACGTGGTGCACGCGAACGCCTTGGCGTGCGAATACTTCGGGCAGGGTAGGGAGACCATCGTGGGAGGGCTGCTCCACCAGGTCCTTCCGCTTGAGCAGCGCTGGTGGAATGAGTTGACTCATGCACTGAAGCCCGAGACCATTGGCCAGCATCGCGGGGAGCATAACCCGGAATTCGAGCTCCACGAGCGCGTATACCAGTATCGCCTCTTCCCGGTGAGCCTGCGGGGAAGCGAGCGGGGACAGGCCGGGCTCATGATCATGGACATCACCGTGGAAAGGCAGCTTCAAGACCATGTCATGCAAGCGGAAAAGCTGGCCAGCCTCGGCACCCTGGTCTCCGGGATGGCCCACGAAGTCAACAATCCCGCACAGGGAATCCTGGGCATGGCCGAGCTGATCCTCGCAGAGGATGACCTTGGAAAAATCAAGGAGTATGCCCGGGATATCATCAAGTACTCGGTACACGTCGGTACGGTCGTGCGAAACTTCTCATCGTACGCTCGCCCCGCATTGCGAGATGAAGAGACACCCATGAACCTGAACGATCGGCTTGTCGAAGCCGTGAAAATGGTCCAGCGAAGGCCCCAGTTCGGTCATATCCAGGTCGTGAGCGAATTTCAGCCCCTCCCGGAACTCCGAGCCCGTCGGGTGGAAATCGATCAAGCGTTGATCAACATCATCAGCAACGCCGTGGACGCGATGGGGGGACAGGGCCAGCTGAGGCTGAGGACCCTCTGCGAGGATGACTCTCTGACGGTTCTCATCTCGGACACCGGCTCGGGCATCCCGAAAAGCCTGCTCGGCAGAATCTTCGACCCCTTTTTCACGACCAAGGAGACGGGCAAGGGAACGGGCCTCGGGCTCAGCATCGTCCACAGAATCATCACAAAGCACGGAGGCACCATTCGAGTCGAGACCGAGGAGGGAAAGGGCACCACATTTGTCATGCGGTTTCCCCTGAAGAACTGCTGACCCACAACAGAGGAGGAGGGGCGATGCATACCCATTATGCAGTGAGTGGGAGGGAAGGACGCGTGCTGGTCGTAGACGACGAAGAAGGGATCAGAAAACCCATCGGTCTGATGCTCACGCAGGCCGGGTACGAGGTGGTCGAGGCCGAAGACGGAGGACAAGCAATCAGAAAGCTCAATTCGGACGATAATCCACTCATGGTGGATACCATTTTGTGCGACATCAACATGCCGAAGATCAACGGATCCGAAGCCATTGTATACTTCAGGGTGCAATACCCGACCGTGCCAGTGGTGGTCCTGACCGGCTACCCCGACCTCCAACTGGCGCTGGAATTAATGAAAAACGGGGTTGTCGACTATTTGGTCAAACCGGTGCCAAAGGACAAACTCTTGGCCGTGATCAAAAGGGCGGTGGGTCAACACGTGATACTCAGGAATCAATTTGCCTCCTAGGCGAACGACCGGGCTGATTCACTCCAGGACCTCTATGCCCTCCCTTTCGTCCGCCGCGTGGGCGCGGCTTGGAGCGGATCGTCCGGCCAGGCGTGCTTGGGGTAGCGGCCGCGGAGGTCCTTTCTCACTTCCGGATAGCCCGACCGCCAGAAGCTGGCCAGGTCCTGGGTCACTTGGACCGGGCGTCCGGCGGGTAACCGTTGTCGGGCAAGCTGACGGAGTAACCGATGTCGATGAGGAGTGGCTTGTCATCTCCCGTCCCGTCGCGACCGATGACGGGCGCCGT
>JBFKNO010000147.1:0-7052 GCA_041629275.1 Nitrospiraceae bacterium | reverse complement strand
GCGTTCGACCCGAGCGGTCGAACCAGACCGCCCGGACCTGACACCGCCGCCGGCCTCGGCATCCGCGGCTCCAAGCGATCGGCTCGCGGGGGAGGCGGCAAGCCAACAGGAGCCCATGACGGACGGGCGCGGCGGCGAGGCCGCCCCGCTGGACTGGGACCGCGTGCAGGATCACGTCGAGGCGCAGCATCCCAACATCGCCCCGTTCCTGGAGCGTGGGTTTCTGGTCGGTGCGGAGGCCAACCAGGTGACCATCGGCTATTCCAAGGCCGACACGGTGGCGCGCGGGGTCATTGAGCGGCAGGACAGTCTTCAGACGCTGGCCGCCGTGTGCCAGGAGGTGACGGGACGGCCGATTCGCGTCCGTGTCGTCGAGGCATCGGAGGGACAAGCGGTCGGTCGGCGACGCACTGAGGTCCGGGCGGCCGAGGTGCAGGAGCAGAAGGTGGTGTTGCTGGAGCGAACCCGCGCGCACCCCCTCGTGAAGCACGCGTTGGCGCTCTTCGGGGGAGAGGTGGTCGACGTCAGGCGGGCTCCGCTGCACAAGGAGGTTCGTGAATGAGCAAGAATCCATTCGGTAACCTCGGCAATATCGTGAAACAAGCCCAGGCCTTCCAGGAGCAGATGGCCAAGGTTCAAGAAGAGGCCGCGTCCAAAACTGTGGAGGGTTCCGCGGGAGGCGGGATGGTCACGGTCAGGGCCAACGGCGCCCTGCAGGTCGTGTCGGTGAACATCGACCCCGAAGTGCTCAAGTCGGGTGATGCGGAGATGCTGCAGGACCTCCTCATGGCTGCGACGAACGACGCGTTGCGCAAAGCCCGGGAGATGACGGCGGAGGAGATGAAGAAACTCACCGGCGGAATGCCGTTGCCGAATATTCCCGGACTCTTTTAGCGATGAACAGAGGGGCGGAAGGCGGGAAGCGGGAAGCGGAAGGCGGGAAGAGTAACGGTAGAGTCCATCGCCTTGACCGCCTCCCGCCTCCCGCCTCCCGTGGCGTACGCGATGAGCATGATGGACCAGGGGCTGCTGGCCAAGCTTGTGAAAGAGCTGGTCAGGTTGCCCGGGATCGGACAAAAGACCGCGCAGCGGCTGGCCTTCCACATCCTGAAGACCGACCGTGAGGAGGCCCTGCGCTTGGCCGGCGCGATCCAAGCGGTGAAGGACGGCCTGACGTTTTGCCGCCAATGCCGCAACATTGCCGAGGGAGAGCTCTGCGAGTTTTGCCGAGACCCCAAGCGCGATCATACGCATATTCTGGTCGTCGAAGAGCCGAGCACGATCTACTCGATCGAACGGAGCGCAGGCTACAAGGGTCTTTACCATGTCCTCTTTGGGGCGCTGTCACCTCTGGACGGCGTCGGTCCCTCCGATATTCGTGTCCAGGATCTGCTGGATCGTCTCAAGGGCGGAGGCATCCAGGAGGTCATCATTGCGACCAATCCCACCATCGAGGGTGAGGCGACATCCATCTACCTGACCAGGCAGATCAAGCCGTTCGGCGTTCGAGTGTCTCGCATCGCGTACGGGATTCCGGTCGGCATGGATATCGAGTACGCCGACGAGGTCACCCTCATCAAGTCCATCGAAGGCCGACGTGAACTGTAAAAACAGTTTTGAGTTGTGAGTTTTTAGTTTTGAGTTGGGGCTTTGAGAACGCCAGATCTTCGTTTCCGATAACTAAGAACTCACAACTCAAAACTGTTTCGTCGCTCGAGAAAGCGCACGGTATTATCGGTCCCGTGGCTTCGGGAAAAGCACCGTTTGTTACTTTTCTTCTTGTTGACCCTTCCGCGAATCGACTGATATAGTTCCCGATTACATCATGGCGCCACGAAGCCCTCACAAGAAGAACGCCCAGCCCAAGGCGGGCAAGCCCAAACGGGCTGCGTCCAAACGCGCCTCCGGCGACAAGTACGACGACATCCGCATCGATCTGGAACGGCAACGCACCGAGCTGTTGAGCGAAGCGACCGCGATGATGAGTCGCACGGATGTGGAAGCCTATTCGGACCTCAGTGATCAAGCGTCCGCGGAGTTCGATCAAAGCTTCGTCATCAGGCTGAAGGAGCGGGAGCAGAAGCTGCTGAAGAAGATCGACGGGGCACTGGACCGTATCGTGAAGAAGACCTACGGGATTTGCGACGGCTGCGGTGAGGAAATCCCCGATCCCCGACTCAAGGCTCGGCCCGTCACCACCCTGTGCATCGATTGCAAGACCCTCCAGGAAGAACAGGAGCGCATGAGGGGATGAGCGGGAGACTCGTCACCTGGCGGGTCACCGTTTGTTCAACTCCTCCACGCGGCTCCTCGCGCGTCTGACCCGTTCCTGTTCCTCCAGGACATCCTCCGCCAGCGCAAGATAGGTCTCGTACTCCTCGACCGCCCGCCGGGCATCCTGCGATTCATACGCCTCGGCCAGATTGAACCGGGCGATCGGATAATTGGGCCGGAGCGCCACCGCCTGGGTGAAGAGCTCGATCGCCCGATTCCGTCGACCCAGCTCCTTGTACACCTGGCCGAGGTTGTTGAGCACGTCCGGACGGTTCGGAGCCACGGAGAGCGAGTGTTCGAGCTCCTTGCGCGCGCGCTCGAGCTGCCCCTGCGCCTTCCACGCCAGCCCTAGCTTGTGATGCGCTTCCGCCACAAGTCGTGGCGTGGAGAATCCTGTCTTGACGGCTTTCTGATAGGCGTCCGCGGCCAGCGCTTCATCGCGCGTGCCGCAGTAGCCCAGCAGCGCGGTCTCGCCCCGTGCGAACTGCTGGAGTGAGGGAAGCGGATCCTGGTCCACGGTCCCGGCCTGCGGCGCGGGGCCGGAGGCGTTTGCCCGGAGGCGTGTCAGGATGTCTCGGCGGAAAGGTGAGAGGAGCTGGAAGTAGGGGTCGATCGCAACCGTCGCGATCAGGAGACGTCCGGAATCGACCGGCCCCTGCACGAGATACTGGGTCGTGCTCAATACATCACCCGTCGCGAAGAGGGCGCTGCTCTCGGGAGTCCCCTTTGTGCGGAGGCCAGACAGGCTGAGAAAGAATTCGACGCTCGGCTTGAGCTGGGACAGGGTCTCGCGAAGGACGGCATAGGGCTTTAGCTCGAGGCCGTCCGGGAAGACGATCAGATACCCGACGAGGAGGCCGTCTTCGTCGAAGAAGTAGGATTCCGTCGCCGCCGTCGTCCCCCGCTTTGCGGGTACGCGGAGCTCCTCGCCCGTGCCCCATGCGATGAACGTGAAGGATTCCCCTTTGCGGTGTTCCGACACGCGAGACCGGGAGTCGCAGATCTTGCTCGATCCGAGAAGTGGAAGATCACTGGCGGAGGGAGGCAGCGGGCGTGGTTGAGGTCCCCCGCAGGCAAGCGTGAGCACGCAGGCCGCGCAGAGGACCGCGGCTCGCAGCGAGCGCAGATGCGTCTGGTCAGAAAACTGAATGCGAATCATCGGCCCGAGTCGGGGGCGCGGCAGAGTGCGCCCCCTTCCCTGAGGCACGATCAAGGGTGGGACGTCTAGCGCTTTTCGGTGGTCAGGCTGCCCCGCTGCGATTCCAGCTGCGCGTCCTCAGCAGTGTACCCGTAATATCCCGGCGATTGTGCGGCGAGCCGGTACACGGGGCGGTTGATGGCATAATCCAGCGCGACGCCCACGGGATAGAGCAAGATCGCGACCCAGCGCAAGTAATGGTCGTCAACCGCAGAGGCCTGGGCGGGATCGGAGTACACGAGCGCGGTGGCGTCCGAGGAGGAGTAGATCGTACGCGGCTGTTCTGGTTCATTCAAGTAAATGCCGGTACAGCCGGTCAGGATGAGAACGCTTCCCAGAGCCATCGACACAACAAGCCGAAATCCTCGCATGTGCCACCTCGCTTCACTGAGAAAAACCTTGATCGTCCTACAGGTTGCACGACCCAGTGTAGCCCATGAGCGGGTATCTGTCCAGGGAAGGGCCGAGAACGGGTGGGGGCGGGAGGTCGGATTCGATGGTGGGCGATACTGGTATCGAACCAGTGGCCTCTTCCGTGTGAGGGAAGCGCTCTCCCACTGAGCTAATCGCCCACTCATGACGAATCTAGCACAGTGATTTTCAGCCAGTCAACGAACTTCGCCTCAGGGCCTTGCTCGGCCTGCGCGGCTTGACATCGCCGAAAACAGACCCCTAGAATGGCCGATCGGTTCTATTCGACTTGGAGTTTCAACAAGATGCGCGACGATGTGGTGGTCATCGGCGGCGGGTTGGCCGGCTCGGAGGCGGCCTGGCAGGCCGCCAACCGCGGGGCCCGGGTGACGCTGTATGAAATGCGTCCCAAGGAGGGGACGGCCGCGCACAAGACCGGGCTGCTGGGTGAGCTGGTCTGCTCGAATTCCTTGGGGTCCGCCGACATTCTCAACGCACCGGGCATCCTCAAGGAGGAGATGCGGCGTCTCAATTCCCTCATCGTCCGCGTTGCGGATCGGGTGCGGGTCCCGGCCGGTTCGGCTCTGGCGGTGGATCGGGATCACTTTGCGCAGCAGATCACGCAGGCCCTGGAGTCGCACGAGAACATCAGAATCCTGAGGGAGGAGGTGCCTGAGATTCCGACGGATTGCGTCGCGATCGTGGCGACTGGCCCGTTGACGTCGAGCAAGCTGGCGGCCTCGATCCAGAAGCTGACCCATAGCGCGAGCCTGTATTTCTTCGACGCGATCTCGCCGATCATCGACGCTGATTCCATCAATATGGATCTCCTGTTCCGCGCGTCCCGCTATGACAAGGGGGGGCGGGATTACCTGAATTGCCCCATGGACCAGCCGACCTATGAGGCCTTTCTCGATGCGGTGCTGAAGGCGGACAAGGTCGTGCCGAAGGATTTCGAGAAGATTCAGTACTTCGAGGGCTGCATCCCGATCGAGGTGATGGCGGAACGCGGACCGCAAACCATGCTGTTCGGTCCGCTCAAGCCGGTCGGCCTCATTGACCCGCGCACGAACAGGCGGCCCCATGCCGTGGTGCAGCTCCGCGCCGAAAATGTGCACGGCACCTGCTACAACATGGTCGGGTTTCAGACGAAGCTCACCTACCCGGAGCAGCGGCGCGTCTTTCGCATGATTCCGGGCCTGGAACGGGCGGAGTTCCTGCGATACGGCAGCGTGCATCGCAACACGTTCGTCAACTCGCCGACGCTGCTGCGCGACACCCTCCAGCTGAAAGCGCGCGGGACCCTGTTCATGGCCGGTCAGCTCGTCGGAGTGGAGGGCTACACGGAGAGCGCCGCCATGGGCGGCCTGGCCGGGATCAATGCCGCGCGGGGCATCGCGGGCTCTCCGCTGGTGACGCCGCCGCCGACCACCGCACACGGCGCGCTGGTCACCTATATCACGACGAGCGATCCCCGCTATTTCCAGCCGATCAACACGAACTTCGGGCTCTTTCCGCCCCTGAGAGACAGGATTCGGGACAAGGAACAGAAGCGGCGGTTGACTGGGCAGCGTGCCCTGGAGGATCTCGAGGCATGGAAGGCGCAATTCGGGCTTTCGTAACCTTTCTCCAAGCCGAGCGAGGGGCGTCGCCCGAAACCGTTCGTGCCTACCAGGCCGACCTCCGGCAGTTCCTCGGCTTCGTCCGGACGCTGCACCCGTCCCGGGCCTCCAGCCCTGCGCCGGAGGACGTGGACGCGTTGACCGTGCGACGCTACCTGGGCTGGCTCGACCGGCGAGGGGAGAAAAAATCTTCGTTGGCGCGGAAGCTGGCGGCGCTGAGGAGCTGGTTCCGATATCTGTTGCGCGAGGGACTGGTCCGGCAGAACCCCGCCGGGGCGGTCCGCACGCCCAGGCTTCCGCAGTACCTGCCCAAGGTCCTGAGCAAGGAAGAAGCAGAGGCCCTCATGGAGGGCCCCGAGGGAAGCACCGTCGTGACGCAGCGAGATCGTGCCATCCTGGAGACGCTCTATTCGACGGGCGCCCGCGTGAGCGAGCTGGCCGGGCTGAATCTCGACGATCTCACCCCCACGGAGGGGCTGGTCCGCCTGCGGGGAAAAGGGCGCAAGGAGCGGATCGTGCCGATCGGCACCGTGGCGCTGGACGCGATCCGCGCCTACCGGGAGTCGCTTCGCAGGATGAGCCTGCGCGCGCAACGGTCACAGGATCCGCAGGAGCCGCTTTTTCACAACGGTCGCGGCGGGCGTCTCACGGTGCGGAGCGTGGAACGGGTCGTCGAGAAGTACTCGCGCCCCCTCGTCGGGGGCAGCGTCAGCCCGCACGCCCTGCGGCATTCCTTCGCCACGCACCTGCTGGACGAAGGCGCGGACTTGCGGGCCATCCAGGAGCTGCTGGGCCACGCGTCGTTGAGCACCACCCAGAAGTACACGCATGTGGCGCTCGATCACCTGTTGGACGTGTATGATCGCGCCCATCCCAGGGCGGGCACAGCGGCCGCGGCGCGGCGGGGCAAGCCGTGATCGTCCGTTCGACCACGATTCTGTGCGTGCGCCGTCACCAGGCGGTGGCCATGGGGTCCGATGGCCAGGTCACCGTCGGCACGACGATCATGAAGAGCAATGCCAAGAAGCTCCGCCGGATGTACCAGGACCGCGTCCTGGCCGGATTCGCGGGCGCAACGGCGGACGCGTTCACGCTCTTCGAGAAATTCGAGGCCAGGCTGGACGAATACCGCGGCAACCTGACCCGGGCGGCGGTCGAGCTGGCCAAGGACTGGCGGACGGATCGGGTGTTGCGACGACTCGAGGCGCTGCTGGCCGTGGCGGATTTCGAGCATTCCTTCGTCATCTCCGGCAATGGCGATGTGGTGGAGCCCGAGGATGGTATCCTGGCCATTGGATCCGGCGGCCCCTATGCGCTGGCGGCCGCGCGGGCGCTCGTGGCGCATTCGAGCCTGGAGGCGCGCGGCATCGTCGAGGCGGCCATGCAGATCGCCGGCGGCATCGATATCTACACCAACCGGGAACTGGTCATCGAGGAGCTCAAACGCTGATGTCGAGCGAGCACGACAGCCTGCCGGCCCTGGATGATCTGGCACCCAGGCAAATCGTCGAGGAGCTGGACCGGTACGTCATCGGGCAGCGCGAGGC
>JBFKNO010000146.1:0-7056 GCA_041629275.1 Nitrospiraceae bacterium | reverse complement strand
GAGGCTCAGCCTCCCTCGGACCGCGGCATGTAGAGACACCCCTCTCAATGGAGAGAGGCGTGGATTACCCCATGTATTCGGAGGCTTGGTCGTAGCGTTCGCCGAGGAGTCGCAGGGCGCTGTTCACGCTGTTGCGCACTTCCTCCTCGCTGAACTTGCCGTGTTCCGTAAAGTCGAATTTCTGGAGCTCCCGCTCCGTAATATCTCTGAGCGAGATGAGTTCGAGGATGACCCGGTCAGGCCTCTTCCCCTCGGGCAGGTCCAAGCTGTCGGACTTCGCTTTCAATTCGCCGATCATGCTGTCGACTTTTTTGAGAAATTGTTTCACGGACGCGCGGTAGGCCTTCTCCCCCGCCGGGAGAGAATCGACGTCAATAGCCTCGGCCCGAGCCTGCTCGGGCAACACGCCCTGCCACGCAACCAGGCAACCGAGCAGGGCGACCATCAAGACAAGATGTAAGAGAACGAACTTTCGCATGTCTTCCTCCTTTCCTGGCAATGAACTCGTCTGTCGCTCGAAACGTCGTGAATCAGGTCTGTGACTCGCTACGCAGGGCTCACGGGTGTCACGGGACGATCGACTGCCCGGCGCCGAAGCGCCGTATGTTTAAACATTGCGGGTCGCAGAGTCAAGTCGTCCACAGATGAAGAAGAGACCTCGCGGCCCATGAGCGGTCCGCCCTCGGTCTTGCCCGCTCCCCATTCAGGGTCCCCCGAAAGGCGGCCGCAAGGAGCCGTCAGCACGGACGGAATGCGGATTGCCGGCCACGGCCTTGCCCTCCTCGTTGCCTGGGAAGGCTGGTTTGTTGACAACTTAGGGGTCTCGGCTAAGCTTGGAGAGGCCCTGGAGAGGCCCTGGAGAGGCCTGAATTTCAGAGCTGGCGGCCACACGAAAGAACGTGAAAGTCATGTGTTGTGAATGAGTTCTGAGGAGTCGCGGGGACGCCTGTGCTTGGAAGCCCACCAGTGCTGTGCGAGGCCAGGTCGGACGCCGGCTTGATCCGTCCGACCAATGAGGATCGGTTCTTTCTGGATCGTGAACGGGGGTTGTACGTGGTCTGCGACGGCATGGGCGGACAGGAAGGCGGCGAGCTGGCGAGTCAGCTCACCATCGAGGCGATCCGGGAACAGTACGCGCCGGCCACGGCCTCCGCTGAGCAGGACGTCAGCGGGACAGACGATCAGGGTTTCCTACCCCAGACCAATCGCCTGGCAGCCGCGGTGCGGCACGCCAATCGTGTCGTCCACGAGGAAGCCCAGAGCCGGCCCGAATACAGGGGGATGGGCACCACGGTGGTCGCCGCACTGCTACAGGGACGGACCCTCTCGATCGCCCATGTGGGAGACAGCCGGCTGTACTTGATTCGCGGGGACAACATCGTGCCGCTCACCTCGGACCATTCCCTGGTCGCCGAGCAGGTACGGTCGGGAATGCTGACCGAGGAGCAGGCGCAGCAGTCGTCCCAGAAGCATCTACTGACGAGAGCCGTCGGCATCGGACCGACCGTCGACGTGGAGCTTGGAGAGGTCCCCGTCAAGACTCACGACATCCTGCTGCTCTGCTCCGATGGGTTGACACGCGGGATCGATCCGCCGGAGCTGCTCCGTACGGTCAGGGACACCCGAGATCTGCCGTCCGCCTCAGCTCGATTGATCGAGCTGGCCAACGCCCGCGGCGGCGAGGACAACACGACGGTGGTGTTGGTGGCGGTCCAGCCGCCCACCACCCGGGGGTTTTGGCATCGCATGCTCCGACCGTGGCTCAACGGAGCCCGCATCAACTGTCCGAGTTAGGAGGCGACGCATGGCGGAGGTCGTGGCTCAGGCGCCGAAGCTGATTCTCAAGTACCAGGGGGCGGTGCTGAAAGAATGCGTGATATCCCGGGACGAGCTCACCATCGGTCGCAAGCCCGACAATGACCTGGTTCTCGACGACGCCTCCGTGTCTGGCCATCACGCAAGGATCGTGAAGATCCAGGCGGTCTACTTCGTCGAGGACCGGCAGAGCACCAATGGAATTCTGGTCAACGGTCACAAGGTGGAGCGCAAGCAGTTGCGGGATGCCGATGTGGTGACGATCGGGAAGCACCGCCTCGTGTTCCTCGAGGAAGGGAAACCAGTCGCACCCGGTCCTCCCCCGGCCGCTGAGGAGTCCGACAAGACCGTCGTCATCCGTAGCGGTGAGTTCGGTGTGCCGGCCAAGGCCCGCCGCAAGGTCGGCGTGCTGCGCGTGCTCGACGGCAAGACGGAGCGCAAGGAGTACCGCCTGACCAAGCAGCTCTCGGTCATCGGCTCGGAGTCTGATGCGGCGGTGAGGCTGACTGGCTTCTTCGCACCCAAGTCCGCCGCGATCATCGGTCGTCGCGGTGAGGGCTACGCGCTCACGATTCCGGAGCGCGGGAAGGCCGTCCATGTCAACGAGCTTGCCGTCGAGGGCGAGTCGGACCTGAAGGATGGGGATCTCATCGAGGTCGCGGGCGTCAAGATGCATTTCTCGCTTAGGGACATGCCCTGATCGAAGGCCTGTGCGGGTAAGCGCTGGGGGAGAAATGGAGCGCAGGTCGAGCCCGTTGCTCGTGGCTGATCGCTTGGTCGTGCCCGGCCTGGAAGCCGGGTGGCTCAGCCACCTGGGACGCGTTCGGAAGCAGAATGAGGACGCCATCGGCGTGGCCGGCCTCCCCGGGCGCCACGGGGTGTTCGTCGTGATTTCCGACGGCATGGGCGGACATGCGGGGGGCGAGATCGCCAGCCGGCTCGTGTGCGATCGACTGCTCGGCTCGGTGGAGGCCTTGTCCTCGGGTCAATCCCCGCGCGAGCGATACGAGACCTTGTGTTCGGCCATTCGCGAGGCGGACCGCGCCGTCCGCACGGCCGCGGCGGATCAGCTGCATCTGAGCGGCATGGGCGCGACCGTCCTCGCCGCCGCGGTGACGCCGCACGGCGTCGTGCACGCGCATGTGGGGGACAGCCGCCTGTACGTGTTCCGGGGCGGGAGCCGCATCTACCGGACGCAGGATCAGACGGTGGTCGAGGTCTTGCGGCAACTCGGACACCTGCCGGAAGCGGACACGGGCGCCCACCCCCAGCGGAACCAGTTGCTGGCCTGTCTCGGGGGGGCGGCCGCGCAATCGCGTTGCGAGGTGGCGCCCCCCTGGCTCGACGGCGCCCCTCAGCAGGAGGCCGCGCTGGCGCTCGAGCCCGACGATACGCTGGTGTTCTGCTCGGACGGGCTGAGCAGTCAGCTGCCGGAGGGGAGCCTCGCGCAGATCCTGTCGGCGCGCGAGTGTTCGGCGCCCCAGACGGCGGCTCGCCTGGTCGAGGCGGCGCTCGCGGCCGGCGGGGCGGACAACATCACCGTGGGCGTGGTGAGGATCACCTGACCACGGCGGGCAGGAGGCCGTCCGCGGAACGACGACGACGACGGCGCAGGCTCTCGCAGCAAGGAGCGGCACGAAGGTTCGATCGCCATGATTAGCGCAGAACTGCTCAACGGCACCGTCCTCGATAACCGCTATCGGCTCACGCGCAAGATCGGGAAGGGCTCCTATGGCTGGGTCTTCGAAGCCGTGGAGGAGATGGCCGGGAACTATGTGGGCGACGTCGCGGTGAAGCTGCTCGCCCCCGAGGACGATATGCAGCGCGAAATGGTCCTGCGTGAGATTCGCGCCCTGGCGGGGCTGACGCACGAGTACATCATCGGGTATCGGACCTCCGGGCTGATCCCCGACGGTCCGCTGACGGGCATGATCTTTCTCGTGACCGAGCTGGGGGACTGTCCCTTGTCGCGGCGCATCCCGCCCCACGATCGGCTTTCTGAGAAGGAACTCTGGAGCATGGGGCGCGGGCTCGCCCTGGCGCTCGCCCACATTCACGCCAGACAGTCGGTGCATCGCGACGTCAAACCGGAGAATGTCCTCCGCGTCAACGGGAGCTGGAAGTTGGGCGATTTCGGCCTGGTGCGGGCCGTCGAAGGCGCCCAGATGTCCGCGTCCGGAGCCAAGGGCACGCTGCGGTACATGGCACCCGAGTCGCTCACCAACGAGATCACATCGGCCACGGACGTCTATGCGTTGGGCGTGACCCTGCTCCGTTGCCTCACCGGCGGTTACGCGCACGAGGGAGAGACGGAGGGGGAGTTCATCGCCAATCTGATGAACAAGCCGCCGCAGTTTCCCTTGGAGGTCTCCGCCTCGTGGCGGACCCTCCTGGATGGCTGCCTGCAGCGAGATCCTGGTCGGCGCTGGACGGCCGCACAGCTCGCGCAGCAGCTCGAGCTGGGGCCCCAGGCGCTCCCCGTGGCGAGAGCCGGAGCCCGGGCCCGGTCCAATGGCGACGAGCGCGTGCATGAGGACCGCACGGTGCAGCTCGAGGATCCCATTCACGATGCGGCTCTATCGACGGACAGGCCTCCGGTCGTCCAACGGATCCCGCACCCGGCCGCGCGAAACAGCGAATTTCGGTTTGCCTCCGTCGATCCGGCGGAGGTCCTGCGAGCCGCGACGCCGCGCAGGAGTCGGGCAGAGCGCTCCGCCCGACGGTTCGTGGCCTACGCGGTCATTCTGATGCTCGTGGCGGGCGGGGCAGCTGTGTTTGCGACCCAATCCTCGAAGATCACAGCGCTCGTGAAAGGTGCCGGCGTGGGCGCGCCCGACTGGCTCAACCCGGCGGAGGTCCTCGAGCTGACGATCATGGTGGATCAGCCCGTTCACGTGCGACGGGAGCCCGGTCCCGATGCCCGCGTTCTGGGCACGCTCACGCGCGACACGGTGGTCAAGACGCTCGGGAAAGAGGGGGAGTGGTACAAGATCCAGATGCCGACCG
Source organism: Nitrospiraceae bacterium (assembly GCA_041629275.1). Lineage (GTDB taxonomy): Bacteria > Nitrospirota > Nitrospiria > Nitrospirales > Nitrospiraceae > JBFGRM01. The sequence goes on along the minus strand of JBFKNO010000146.1, from coordinate 2,235 downwards.
GGGGCGTCGCATGGGTCCACGAGTCCGCCTTCACGGGTGTCGGGCTCCCTCCGGAGCCGTCCTCGTCCTCACGCTCGCATCTCGAGCCCACGCCGCAGGAGGTCACCGCCGGACGGGACGCTCGGTCCGATGGTGCGCCGGCCTTCCCTGGGTCCGCGCAAGGTCGGCAGGTTGGGTTGCGGAGCGGGAGCGGCGAGGGGCAGGACGAGGGCTCGGCTCGCCGGCTGACAACGGACGGCGGCCGCGACCGAGCGCGCAGCGCCAGAAGTTCCAGGGCACGGGCGCTGCGCATCGCGAAGGAGCGGTGCACACGAAACCCCTCGCTGCCGATCTGTCGCGCCCTGAGGCGTCGCGCACCCTGAGACGTGGCCTCCCCCGGCGTATCTTTCCGGTCCGTGCAGGTGATCGTCGGGAGCAGGCCGGTTTCCATGAGCGGATCCTTCTCTGTCATTCCATGGCGCTTGCTGCGAGAAGGGCCGAGGTGAAAGTCTTCTCATGACGAACATGGATCCGACAGCCGCCGGCACGCCCGTCGCCACCGCGGCGAGGGAGGCGCTGGAGTCCGGTCTCGACCGGGTGCTCGCGGGCTCCGCGAACCGGTACCTGATCCTCATCCTCCACACCCTGGTCACCATTGTCCTGAGCTATCAGCTGGTCTTCACGGCGGCGTCGCTCCTCTCCGCCGTTCCGCGCGAATTGATCGTCTCCGGCCTGCTGGGGAGCACGCTCGTCCTGGCTCTTCTGCCCGACCGCGCCTGGGGCACGAAGTGGTTGGCCGGAGCGCTGGTCATCGTCGATACTTTGGCGACCAGCTTAATCCTCTACCTGTCCGGCAACGCGAGCTCGAATCTCTATCTGACCTACTTCCTCATCATGCTCCTGGCCGCCTTTGCGCCCTCGTTGAAGCAGATGACGGCCCTGGCCTTTCTTCTGTGTGCCGCCCATGGCGTGACGCTCTACCTGGAGCTGGGACAGCCCGGCGTGCTCGAGGAAGGGCGCCTGCTGACGATCCCCGTGTTGTTCATCCTGGCCATGTTCTACGGCGTGACGACGGAATCGGCGCGCAAGCTGAGCCGGGACAAAGCAGAGCTGCTCTTGCACATCAATGAGCGAAAACGCGCCGAGGAGGAGAATCTGCGCGCCCAGGCCTTCATCACATCGATCGTCGAGAATCTGCCGAACATGCTGTTCGTCAAGGATGCAGAGACCCTGGCCTTTGTAAGGCTCAACAAGGCCGGGGAGGAGCTGCTGGGGTATCCTCGCCAGGAGCTGGTCGGAAAAACGAACCACGACTGCTTCCCCCAGGAGGAGGCCGATCTGTTTTCCAAGCAGGATCGGAGCGTGTTGGAGGACAAGCGTCTTTTGGACATCTCGGAAGAGATAATCCGAACCAAGCACAAGGGAACGCGGACGCTGCATACGAAGAAGATCCCCATCCTGGACGAGCAGGGCAACCCGCGCTACCTGCTCGGCATCTCCGAGGATGTCACCGAGCGCCGCCAGGCCGAAGAGGCGCTGCGGGTCAAGACCCAGCAATTGCAAGCCATCAGCGAGTGCATGACCCAGTTTCTCAAAGACGGCGACTGGGGTCGGGCCAGCTCGTACCTCCTGCGTAGCGCCCTGAAACAGACCGGCAGCGAATACGGGTTCATCGGCGTGCTCAAGGAAGGTCGAGACTTGCAGGTGCTCGCGTCCGGCGGGCTCTCTCCGGATGGCGGGCTGCGCGGCTTGGACCACACCCGTGAAGGCGGGAGCGGGGCCACCGACGAGGGCGAGGTGGTCCATCTCGAATCAATGTTGGGGGAAGTGATCACGAGCGGACGCGTCGTGCTCTCGAACGAATGTCGCGGCACGTCGCCCTCGGGGAATCTGCCCTCCGGCCTCCCCCCGCCGCGGCACATCCTGGGCGTTCCCATTCTCCACGGCGCCGAGGTGGTCGGGATCATCGGGGTCGCGAACCGCCCCGGAGGCTACACGGGCGAAGAGCGGGGCCGGCTGGAGATTCTCATGCAGGCCGCCGGCGTGCTGTACGACAGCTATCGCCGGCAGGTCCGGGAAAGCGAGCTGGAAAACCGCCTCATCCTCTCCCAGAAGCTCGAGGCGGTTGGGCGTCTCGCCGGGGGCATCGCGCATGATTTCAACAACCTGCTGACCATCATTATCGGGTATTGCCACGTGCTGGTGAAACGCATGGATCAGGCCGACCCGCTTCGGAAAGGCATCGACGAGATCAGG
>JBFKNO010000145.1:0-7203 GCA_041629275.1 Nitrospiraceae bacterium | reverse complement strand
GAACCCGAGATCAAAGAAAAGCTGCTCAAGGGCCACAAGGTCGGCAACATGACCTACAAGGTGCACCTGGACGGATATAACTTTCTTCCCTACCTGACAGGCCAGGAGAAAAAAGGGCCGCGTGTGGAATTCTTCTATTTCTCCGACGATGGCAACTTGACCGGCCTCCGTTACGACAACTGGAAGATGGTCTTTGCCGAACAGAGACAGCGGGGCACGCTGCAGATCTGGTTCGAGCCTTTTACCCTCCTCCGCGCGCCGAAACTGTTCAATCTGCGCACCGATCCCTATGAACGGGCTGACGTCACCTCCAACACTTACTGGGATTGGTACATCGACCACGCATTCCTGCTGGTGCCCGCGCAGGCGTACGTCGGCAAGTTCCTGGCGACGTTCAGGGAGTTTCCGCCCCGACAGAAGGCGGCCAGCTTCACCCTCGATGAGGTGCTGGAGAAGTTGCAGACGCCCGCGCACGGAAGATAGTGCGTGGTATTGCGCACTGAAGAGCGACCTATTCTGCGATGGAACTGAGTCCTTCGGTCGAGGTCGTCCGAGCGTGACTTTGAAAGAGGAGGCGTCTCCGATGCGATGTGCCGTTGGAGTTTTGCTTGTTCTCTCTTTGTCGGCCCTGTTTGGATGCTCTACGGTCTCCGTGAGCTCCGACTACGATGAGTCGACAGACTTCAACCAGTTCAAGACCTTTGCCTGGATGAAGGGTGTAGAAGAGGGAAAGCGTGACCTCGGCGTTGAAAGTCCCCTGGTGCGCTCGCGAATCCAGAGCGCAATCGCGGGGGAGCTCGAGGCGAAGGGCTACCAGCAAATATTTGGGACCCCGGACTTCCATGTCGCGTACCACGCTCGGACACAACAGAAAATCGATGTGCAATCCCTGCCCATGTCGGGTCCGATGATGGGGCCGCGCTGGGGTGGGGCCTACACCGAGGTCTACCAATATGAGGAAGGCACGCTCATCATCGATCTGATTCATGCGACGACCCAGCATCTCGTCTGGCGCGGCATTGGCAAAGGCGCGGTGGATTGGCAAGGCTCCCCGGAACAGAAGACGAAGCTGATCAACGAGGCGGTCCGGAAAATTCTGGCGCAATTTCCACCGAAGCTCGCTCGATGAATCACTGACAGCCGTGCGTTCTGTCGGACTGATGTGCTCGTCGCGGACATTCTCGGCGACCATGACCAAAGCAGGATGGCTGGATGATTGTCGACATGAAGAGAGATTGGAAGGCGGTGTGGAACACTCATATCGATTGTGCGTCTGACACGATCCTACGACTGAGGAGGGACACGATGAGATCTGGCTCCAAAGTGCTGCTGGTGCTGTTGTTGATGCCATTGGCGATCACCCTGACGGTGGGCGTCCTTCCCGCGGCCTCCGAGGGCATGTCCGCACGAGACGTGGAGCTGCTGCGGGCGAAGGTGCGCGCCGACAAAAAACTCTTCATCTCGCAGAACATGGGCTTGATGCAATCCGAGGCCGTCGGCTTTTGGCCGGTGTATGACCGGTATCAAAAGGAGCTGGAGGGGCTTGCGAATCGAACCATCGCGCTGATCGAGGACTATGCCAGAAGCTACGATACGATGACCAATGCGACGGCCAAAGATCTCTTGGACCGCTATCTTGCGATTCAGGCCGATCGGCTGAAGGTGCGCAGGGCCTATCTCCCTGAGTTTCGGCGGGTCCTCTCCGACAGGCAAGTTGCCCGGTACTACCAGCTCGAGAACAAGATCAGAGCCGTCACCATGTTCCAGCTGGCTGCGAAAATTCCCTTTATTTAATGACGTTTCTCCCTCGCGGCGCCACACACACGTGGCTGGCGCGAGGCATGGGAGGACAGGCCCATGAAACAAGGGGCGTGGCTTCCACGCAGGACGACGAGGCCTTCAGCTTTGGGACTGATTTCGACGAAAAGGAGCCGACAGATGAGATCTCATGCCATGCTTGGACTGACGGCGATGGTATCGGCCTGTGTGATGATCATGGGCTGCGCGGAGGCGCAGAGACCAGCGGGGCCGCCACCAGCGCCCCGGCCGATGGCCACCCAAGAGAAGCCGGCGGATGACATGGAGCTGATTCGTGAAAAGGTGCGCGCCGACAAAAAGCTGCTGGTGTCCACGAACATGGGGTTGACCGAGTCGGAGGCACAGAAATTCTGGCCGATCTATGACCGCTACCAGACGGGGCTCGACCGGCTCGTCGACCGTCAGCTGGAAATTATCGAGACCTTTGCGAGGAACTACAAGACGATGTCCGATGGGGTCGCGAAACAGCTCCTGGACGACTATCTGGCGCTCGACGACGACCGGTTTGCCTTGCGTCAGTCCTACCTTCCCACCTTCAGGGAGGTGCTTTCCGAGAGGAAGGTGGCTCGCTACTACCAGATCGAGAACAAGATCCAAGCCATCATTGACCTGGACCTCGCGGCTAACATCCCTCTCGTCGACTGAGGGTGCGAGTGACTGGGGCCGCGGTCGCTACGGCTTCACGCAATACGCACTGCTTCGCAGCCGGCACAGGCGATAGGCGAACCGGTCGGACCAGAACCGAAACGCCTGTTCCACGTCGTACCAGGAGTCTTCGTGTGTCTGGGGCATTCGACTCCCCGCGCGCCGGTCGACCATGGCCCCAAGCAATTCCCCGGTCTGGCTGTCCGTCATCTCCCCCTCGATGCTCGCCTTGCCAACGAACGCGCGCGTGCCCGTGGCGAGCTTTGTCGCGCTCGGCAACGGGATGGCGGAGGTCAGCAGGTCCATTTTGACGGCGGACTGCTGGGCCTCGGTGAGGGCGGCGCGAATCCGCATGACGCCGGCGCCCGGTTTCTGCACCGGCGTGATCCCTTCACGGCGAAGGGCCTTGTAGATCCAGGCTTCAAGCGACGTCGCAAGGCGGCTCAAATCCTGAGGGGAAGCCGTGGCGGAGTCGGCGTCTTGGCTTCGCCAGATCGTGACCGGCTCGACCATTGCCTTGCCATAGGCGCGAAAGTCAACCGTGGGATTGATGTAGATGAAGAGCGGATCATCGGGGCCGCCGCGGCCAAGCTTGGAATAGTCCCCGAGAAATCCAGAGAATTTCACCTGTTGGGCCTGCTCGGTCGGCGAACACGCCGCCAGGACCACGACGAGAAGACCTGCGACTGACAAGAATACTCGTGCCATAAGCTCTCCCCCGTATCTGCGCTCATTCTTCCAGGAATCGTCGGATGTTCCCTTCGTTCTGGGCAATGACCTTGGCGGCGGCGGTGAGGACCAGATCACGATCACAGGTCGATTCGATCCAGAGCCGGGTGACGATGCCCGCGAGACGTCGGCTCACGTCTCTGGGTGATTTCCAATTGCCCTTTTCGTTGCGGCAGGATTCCGGCAGGTCACTGAGATCTTCGTTCCATTCCGCGTCCGTATGGCGGAGGCGGATGATCGCGAGGGAGTGAGCATCCGGCAGAAGCCCTTGGAGCTGCCCCAGCGTGAAAAACAGGGAGCGGTAAGCGATCGAGCGCTCTTCCATGATACTGGGGATCCGCGAGAAGTCGTAGCTGAACAGGGTGAATCCCTCATTCCGGCGGTCCAGGGCCTCGCCCCCGACCTCGAACGGAAAGGAGCTGTCGAGCATGAGGATCAGGGCACGGCTGGATCTTTTCTCTTCCAACTGCTTCGCGAACACCATCAATCTCGACTCGGTCCCGGTGTTGTCGGATAGCCCGCCGTCTCCGACGTGCCAGAATCGCTCACTATTGGAGACCTGCAGACTGATCGGCCCGATGATCGGTGGAAATGACATGGATCCGGCCACCCCTGCGGCGACCCGAAGGGGACAAAGGTCGAGATTCAGGTCTTGCGGGGTCACCGACAGCAAGCTTTCCCACCGGGCCCGTAGCAGGGATTCATGCTCCTTCAGCAGTCCATTTCCAGACGAAAGCTCAAACACATTCTGGATCAGGTCGAAGCGGGAGGCCTCCCGAGGCATGGAGCTGAGTAAAAACCGTCGCCCGTCGTTGTACAGCGTCGTGTTGATCAGCAAGCGAGGACTGTCCCCGCGCGCTTCGCGCTGCGCCAACTCGGCGAACGTCGCCGTGCCCAGATACTCTTCCGCGAGAATTTCAGCGAGCGACTTGGCAGTCCAGGCCGGATTGAACCAGCGAAAATGGGACAGTTGGCGCCAGAACAAGGGGCCTTCATAGTCATGCGCCATGGCCTCAACGAAGTTCGTAAAGAATCGTTGATACTCCTCGGTCAGTTCGCCGCCTGGAGTCAACATCGGGATCTCACGCGAGGGCTTCCGCAGGGCGAAATAGGCCGAGGCCAGGCTGCCTCCCGAGACGCTTGATATGTGCGAGACCTGTTCGAGCAGTGATCGTTGATCAGGCCCCACGCGCAGCCGGGCGAGCGCCTCGAAGGCGCCTGATGCAAACAGGGCCGCCCGGCTCCCTCCCCCCGACACAGCCAGTCCAATCAGCACGTCTGAATCGTGGACGGGTACGACGCACTCGTTCTGTCTAGGCGCAGGCTGGAGGGTATAGACTGGCGTTGTCCGGCAGGCCGACAGTGCCAGGGGGACCGCGAGCAGCACGACGGCGCCCGCGGCGAACTTCCAGATCCTGAATCCACGCACGGCTGGCACCTTCATTTCATCCTGGTCCCGAGCCGGACTTGTGCGCAGCTCAGGCTCTCATCGGTGTCCGCACTGCGGGGCGGGCGCGAGCCCGTCCTCCACGATTTACTCCGCTGCCCCTTTGTCTCGGTGCTGGCGGTTGCGAAGCTCGGCCTGCCGTCGCTCGAGACGTTCGCGCACCAGCCAGATGTGTTGTCGCAGCGTGTAGAGGAAATGCGACCAAAACATCGGGACCTTGATGTGATGTGCGCGAGCGTCCAACCCGTCGAGCTGGGCGATCAGGTCCTCCACGGATTCCGCAGGGGCTCGCCGGTCGAGCTCGGCGTCCAGGAACTTCAGCTCTCCGTACAGCTTGTAGATCCGGCCGCGGACCCGCCAGTCGTACAGCAAGGGCGCGACCCGCAGCACCGGGTAGACGACGGCAAAAAAAGGAATGAGGATGACCAATCCTTGCACGACCAGCACGGCCATCCAGAACGGCAGATAGCGCTGCAGTAAGGGCGAGCCAGACTTGTAGTATTGGCGAGCCGGCGCGCTCAGGGGAAGGTCGACCGATTCCGCACCGGGAAACTGCCCCGCTTTCCTGAAAATGCCCGGCCCGGAATGAACCTGTGTGGCGGCTTCCAGCAGAAGGTACTGGACGGCGGGATGCAGATCCTTCCGCACCACGAGGCTTGCTTTGGGTGACACCAACAGCACGTCGGAGGGGGGACGGTTGGTCGCCATGTCTCCGACGCCTTCCGGTAGCACGAGCCGAGTGAGATAGGGCAGGAGGGCCACATAGGCGTCCGCACGCGGGAACGACAAGACCTCCACCTTTTCGGAGGCGATGAGTTGTTGCACGATGGCTGTCTCCCAGGGACTCGACAGGACAGCCACGTCGATTCGGCCCTCACGCAAGGCCTGGCCGGCTTCTTGCGGGGACAGGGAGAGCAGTTGGACCGCATTTTCGCTAATGCCGTTCAGGGCCAGCAGCTTCGCCCCCATCGCGCGCGTTCCGCTGCCTTCAAGCCCCATCGAGATGCGTCGGCCCAGGAGACCTTCTCCCCGCGCGCCCGGCTCGAAGCCTCGGTAGAACAGCCAGACCGGCTCATAGAACAGCGTGCCGAGCGATGCGAGTTGGGGAGACTCTTGCTCGCTGGTCGCGCCCCCCAGCACGAAGCCCACATGGGCCCCTGACTGCGGATCTCGAAGACGATCCAGGTTGTCCCCCGATCCGTTGGAAGGCCGTAACCGAAGCTCGATGCCGTCGCGGGCGAGGATTTCCCCGTACCGTCTTGCAAACTCGTGGTAGGCGCTCCCATCAGGGCCGGTGGTCATCACGACCGTGCGGGGCGGCGTGGGATCCAGCAACAGATAGGCTGCCCACAGCACCGCGCCGGCTACGGCGAGTGTGGCGAGCGCGAGCAGCGTCATGGATCGGTCTTGGTAGACCCGCGCGATGTTCATGGACCCTCCCACTCACCCTGCATACCACAGACAGGACGCGCGGTGCGAGGGCCCATTTCCATGTTGTGCCCGGGCACCGCTGCGCGGCACTTCTCATCGATCACGTGAGCAAAGACTACGGTGTCAGATTTCTCTGTTGCGAGACGTAAATTGCTTCTGTATAAGCTCCCGAGGAACTCTTGCACCTGCGGATCACTATTGGAGGCCCGGGCTGGAGCGTTGAGGGGAGAGATCAATTGAGAGCGGGGTTACACATGCAAAGCGCTTGCTCTACGTATTGGACACCTGTTCGTCGACATGGAATTCTGGCCTGGCTCGTATGCATCCTGGCGGTCTTCGCGATGCTCTCCCTCGCCAGTCCGGCCCCAGCACGAGGTGAAGAATCCAGAGGGAGTCAGGATCCTGATCGCCTGATGCTTCGTGCAGGGTGGTCATACATCTTCGCTGCGGACGCAACCCTCACACTGCCTGCTGTTCCAGGGCTTGGTACCACGATCGACTTTCAGGACACCTTGGGCGCGAGTGACAACGATAGTGGGATCAGGGTCGACTCGCTCTTCCGCTTCAACCGCCGGCATAGCGTGGGGCTGTCCTGGTATCGGTTTAGCCTCGCGGGTCAGCAGGCTCTCGACGAAGTTATCACTATCGACGACAAGACGGTCGCCGCCGGCGCGAGCGCAAACTCGAGCCTGGGCTTGAATCTCTGGAGGCTCTTGTACAACTGGTCCTTTTACCACAGCGACAGAATGGAGGTCGCGCTGTCTCCCGGGATGTACATCGCGAATATCAAGCTTGATTTCGCCGCCCAAGGCAACATCACTGATACGAGCGGCGCCCTCTTTGCCCAAACAATCAACACGGAGCGATTAACGCTGCCCCTGCCGTCGATCGGCGGGCTGGTGAATTACGACATCACCAGAAAATTACGTGCCCAAGTCCGGAGCGACTTTTTCTACCTGAAGTTCGGCGAGTATGAAGGGTCGATGTTCGAGATCTATCTCGGGCTCGAGTATCGGCTTTTCAAGCACTTCGCCGTTGGAGCCGCCTTTAACAGGCTCGCCGTCAATGTTACGGCAGATACTAAAGACGGGCTACGAACTGACCTTGCGTACAACCAGCTTTACTTGTATGGG
>JBFKNO010000144.1:0-7235 GCA_041629275.1 Nitrospiraceae bacterium | reverse complement strand
CACCTTCGCGCCGCCCATCTCCGTCAGGTAGGTGCAGTACTCCCGGTTGTGCGCCAGCGGCCGATCCGGCACGATGCCTCCATGAAGCGTGGCGATCCTCTCCGCGATCAAGGCCGAGCGGAAGGGATCGCCGGGGAGGAGGGCATATTCGGCCCCTTGGACTGCGCCCTTACTGAGCGCGAGGTGGTAGACCTCATGCGGGGCCATCGGTCCGCTCCCGGCCGAACCAGCGCCACAAAAGTCGCTTGATCGTCTGCCTCATTTTCTCGCGCCTCAGTACCGCGAATTTCTTCGCCTGCAGCTTCGGGACGTTTTTAAATCGTTGTTTCATCCTTACCGTCCGTTCCCAGCAGAAGCAGGAGGATCGCCTTCTCTATGTGCAGACGATTCTCGGCCTGGTGGAACACGACACTCTGCGGACCGTCAATGACGTCCGCGGTCACCTCCACCCCGCGTTGAGCCGGCAAACAGTGCATGAAATGCGCGTCGTCCTTCGCGTGCGCCATCAGATCCGGTGTCACCCGGAAAGGGGCCAACTCCTTGAGTCGCGGCTCGCATTGCTCCGGCGGAATATGATAGCTCATCCAGGTATCTGTGTAGACGACATCCGCACCAGCCACGGCGCCGCGCGCGTCATGCACGACCTCGACGGCCGCGTCACTCACCTGGGCACAGCGGCGCGCGCGGGCGAGCACTTCGGGCGCCGGCTGATAGCGCTCCTCTTTCGGACAGCCGACACGAATCGACACTCCGACCTTCGCGCACCCGTCCAACAGCGAATGCGTCACGTTGTTCCTCGCATCACCCACGTAAGCGACTTTCACGCCTTGGAGTGTCTGCTTGAGCTCCCGAATGGTAAGGAGGTCTCCCAGGGCCTGACACGGGTGCTCGAAATCCGTCAAACCGTTGATCACCGGCACGCTCGCGTATTGCGCCAACTCCTGCATGTGCCGGCGGCTGAACAGACGCGCCATGATAGCGTGCACGTATCGGGACGCCGTGCGTGCGGTGTCGGCCGTCGTCTCCTTTCCCACGCCCCATGGCGAGGAACCCAGGTCGTAATACACGCCGTGCCCGCCCATCTGGAGCATCGCCGCTTCGAACGAGATGCGGGTGCGCAGCGAGGGCTTCTCGAAGATCATGAGCAGGATCCGACCCGACAAAGCCTGGGCGTAGACATCCGGCTGACGCTTGATCGTGATGGCGCAATCGATCGCCTCTTCGATCTCGCCTCGAGACCAATCGGCGAGGGACAAGAGATGCCGCAGGGTACTCATCGTCCGTCCGGATAGATGTGGGTCCCGGTCTCACCCGCCAGCCCGGCACGCGCCTCGTCTGCGTGCGCAATGATCGCTTCCTGCCCACCCGCTTCCAGGAACGAGATGGCGGCCTCGACTTTGGGAGCCATGCTGCCAGGGGCGAAGTGCCCTTCCGCCAGGAATTTCTTCGCGTCGGTTGTGGTAAGGAACGTCAGGTCCTCCTCGGAGGGCAAGCCGAAGTTGAGCTTGGCATGACCAACCGACGTCAGGTCCAGAAGACGCTCGACTCCCAGTGCGATGGCGAGCACGCTCGACGCATAGTCCTTATCGACGACAGCATCGATCCCCTCCAAACGGCCACCTTCACACCTGTGCACGGGAATTCCGCCGCCACCCGCCGCGAGGACGATCACGCCGGCCGCGAAGAGGCGCCTGATCTCTTCCGTCTCCAGCACACGGATTGGGAGCGGGGAGGGGACGACCCGTCGATAACCCCGCTGGGGGTCCTCCACAAAGGTGAAGCCCCGCGCCTCCAGAGCCCGCGCGCGTTCTTTGTCATAACACGGACCGATGGGCTTGGTCGGCTGTGTCATGCGCGGGTCGTCCTTGTCCACGAGCGTCCGGGACAGCACGCTCACGATGGGTCTGTTGCACCCTCGCTTGCGGAGCAACCTCTCCAACGTCTGCTGGATCAAATATCCAAGCTCTCCCTGTGACTGCGCAACACAGACATCCAAGGGCAGCTCATAGGCATGCCCCCGGGCCATCTCACTCCGCAGCAGAATGTGCCCCACCTGCGGGCCATTGCCATGCGTGAGAACCAGGCGAGCCTCGGACTCCGCCACACCGACGATGCCATCCAGGCATCGCTCAAGATTCGCCGCCTGCTCGACGACCGTACCGCTCTCGCCGGATCTGACCAAGGCGTTCCCGCCCAAGGCGACAAGGAGCTTGTCAGGCATTTCCTTTGGCCTTCAGGATGAACTCGTTCAACGCTTCTCGCAGCGTGGGGCGTCCCCGATCCGCGAATTCGTAGGTCACCCGGCAGGTGGGCTGATCAATCTTCATGATCCGGCGCAGATCCACCGGCGTGGCAATCATCACGAGGTCGCAGTCCACGCTTCGGATCGTTTCTTCCAGGTCGCTCACCTGTTGCGGCCCATACCCCATCGCCGGGAGCACCTCGCCGAGATGCGGGTATTGAGCGAAGGTCTCGATCAGGCTCCCGACGGCCACGCGGCGTGGATCCATCAGGGCACGGGCCCCGAACCGTTTCGCGGCGAGGACGCCCGCGCCGAAACTCATTCCGCCGTGGGTCAGGGTGGGGCCATCTTCGATCACCAACACGCGACGGCCCCGGATCTGTTCCGGGGCCTCCACCTCGACGGGCAACGCCGAATCGACTACGAGCGCCGACGGATTGGCGGTCTCGACAGCCGCGCGCACCATGGCCACTTTATCGGGTGGGGCGGTGTCCAGCTTGGTCAATACGACGATATCGGCCCGCAGAAGGTTGACTTCCCCCGGAAAGTAGCGCTGCTCGTCGCCGGCGCGATGCGGATCGACCAGCACGATTTCCAGGTCCGGTCGGGCAAAGGGCAGATCATTGTTCCCGCCATCCCACAAGAGAACATCGGCCTCGGACTCGGCCTGGCGCAAGATGCGCTCATAATCAACGCCGGCATAGACGACCCGACCGAGCTGGATATGCGGCTCGTACTCCTCCCTCTCCTCGATGGTGCACCGCGCGCGACGCAGATCCTCGAGGGTGGCAAAGCGCTGCACGGCCTGCTTCGCGAGGTCCCCGTAGGGCATGGGGTGACGTACGACGACGACCCGGAGCCCTTCACCCGCCAAGAGCGCGGCAATCTTGCGTGTCGCGGGACTTTTTCCCGCCCCGGTCCGGACGGCGCACACCGAGACGACGGGCCTGGTCGACCGCAGCATCGTCGAGTCCGGCCCCAAGAGCCGGAAGTCGGCCCCGTGCGCCAGCACCTGCGAGGCCTTGTGCATGACGGCCTCGTGAGAGACGTCGCTGTACGCGAAGACGACTTGCTCGACCCGTTGCGTTTCGATGAGCGCGCCCAGCTCCCCCTCATCCACCACGGGAATGCCCTGCGGATAGAGGTCACCGGCCAAGCTCGCCGGATAGCAGCGCCCGTCGATATTCGGGATCTGCGTCGCCGTGAAGGCCACGACCTCGTACCGGGCGTTGTCCCGGAATACGAGATTGAAATTGTGAAAATCACGCCCAGCCGCGCCCATGATGACCACTCGTATCCGCTCCATGGATTGGCCCACAAATAAGAAAAAAGTCAAACGGTAGACTTGAGAAACTGCCTTCGACTGTGCTGTTCAACTGCTTTGTACTCTTGTCTTTTTCCTTGTGCGAGCACTGTGCCTTTTCTCCACAAGGCGGGCCACCACGCTGTGGCATTCCAGGACAGGCACCTCGGGACGGCGGTGTCTCGTGTTGCGCACGCAGTTGCGGCCCTGGGGACCAGGCGCCAAATCCATTGGCTTACGCCAGCGGCCTTGACGCAAGGTCTCCTGCCCGCCCGGCACGGATACTGCTGTTCAAGGGGACGCGAGCGTCCCCGCGCCGGCATGCAAGAAGCGAGCAGCATACAGCATTCCGCCCACTCACCGCACCGATTCTTCGCCGACGCGATGCTGGGCAAGCTGGCACGGTGGCTGAGGATACTCGGCTACGATACGGCGTACGAGCGTGCCATTGCCGACGAGGAGCTCATTCGACGCGTCCTCCGGGAAGACCGATGGCTCCTCACACGCGACAGATACCTCGCACAACGCAGGGTATTGCGCGGGCGCCTGACTCTGTTGCAAAGCGATGACGTGCGGGGACAATTGGGCGAGCTGGCCTCGGATCAGGACGTGGACCTCGTCCTCGGGCCCGGGACGGCATGCCGTTGCGCAGATTGCAATGCGCTCTTGACGCCCATGCCGAAAGAGGAAGTACTCGACAACATCCCGCCTTTCGTCGCCACCGAGCAGGACGAGTTCAGGCGGTGCCCGGCGTGCGCCAGGCTCTTCTGGCCGGGCAGTCACTGGACGCGCCTCACACGTGAGCTCGAACGAGTGCGCCGCTCCGCAGGGAGGGGCGACCGCTAGCATGAGCCGCCATCCTCTGTTCAACGTCCAGAAACACAAAGCATCCCACCTGCATTACGACTTTCGGCTCGAGATGGGTGGCGTGCTGAAATCGTGGGCGATTCCAAAGGGTCCCTCCATGGACCCGGCGGTCAAGCGCCTTGCCGTTGAGGTCGACGACCACGACCTCGAGTATGCGGATTTCGAGGGTGTCATCGAAGAGGGCCGATACGGGGCCGGGCCGGTCCTGGTCTGGGACAGCGGCTGGTACGAGCCCGTCGACGCCGCCCAGAGCGGGACACCCGCCTTGGCCTCCGGGAAGCTGGACTTTGTCCTGCATGGCCGGCGTCTCAAGGGGCGGTTCTCCCTGATTGCGATGAAGGGGCGGCCGGGACAATGGCTTCTCGTCAAGCAGGGCGACCAGGAGGCGCTGCCCGGCCACGACCTCACCGAGGACGCGACCACGTCCGTCCTCACGGGGCGCACGATCGAAGACCTGGAGCGCGGGGCGGAGGAAGGGAGCCTCGAAACCTACCGCTGCGGAGAGTCGAAGCCGGGCCGCCCTTTACGCGCGACCCGTGCCAAGAAATAGCCTGAGCCCGCCATGGGAACGGACTGAAGTCTAACAGGGACCGCGAAGGGGCGTGACCTCGAGACCTGCGGGTCTTCCATCCGCTGGCCAAGGTCACGCACGAGGCGGCCATCGGTCGTGTGAATCAGAGGGAGTTGGAAACGCTCATGGCCCGGGGCCTCAGCCCGCAGGAAGCCGTGGAAATGATCGTGAGCGGAATCCTGCGGTAATCCGGCGTTGGAAGCCGGAGGGAGTCGGATTCATGATGGACTACACAACACCAAGGAGGAGAAAATGTCGGTGGCGAAGCATTTGGAAGACGCGGTAACGAGGCTGAAGACGGCTTCCTATCGAATTGACCAGGCACGCGAGAAGCCCGTGACGCCCGAGAGCCACAAAGAGTGGCTCGAGGCCCTGACGGACTTCACCTTGGCCCTGTCGGAAATCCAGCAGTACAACAACGAATCCGTCCACGAGAAGCTGCATGAGTTGGCCGCGCGCGCAGGGCTCAAGCAGTTCCCCTCGTCCAGCACGACGACCTGAACCCCGAGGCCCGCCGGCACGGCTCCGCTCGCTTCATGGCAAGACGGTCAGCTACAGCGGGCAAGCCTGAGAGACAGGGGGCATCTTCGGAGAAGAGACCGCGATGCCGAAGTTGACACCGGCAGGGCCGCGCATTTCATACCTCAGCCTTTTGAAGTCGGGCGAGCTGGCCTCCCGTGTGACGCAAGCCCGAGACCGCCTTCGGCGCTGCCGCGTGTGCCCTCGCCACTGCAATGTGGATCGGCTGGAAGGGGAGCTGGGGGTCTGCCATGTGGGCGCACAGGCCTTCGTGGCGAGCTACGGTCCTCATTTCGGGGAGGAGACGCCGTTACGAGGGCGAGGGAGCTCGGGCACGATCTTCTTCGGCAGCTGCAACCTCCGCTGCGTGTACTGCCAGAATTACGAAATCAGCCAGTTGCGGGAAGGACACGACGTCACGCCTCAGGAGCTGGCTAGCATGATGCTGGATCTGCAAGCGAGGGGCTGTCACAACGTCAACCTGGTGACCCCGTCGCATCAAGTCCCGCAGATCCTGGCAGGCTTGCTCGTGGCGGCGGAGCAAGGCTTGCACATCCCCTTGGTGTACAACACCAGTTCCTATGATGATCTGGACACGCTGGGGTTGATGGACGGCATCGTGGATATCTATCTGCCCGATTTCAAATACGCCGACGCGACCATTGCACTTCAGTACTCGAAGGTAGAATCGTACCCCGCGATTGCCAAAGCCCCCATCAAGGAAATGCACCGTCAAGTCGGGGACCTGATGCTCGATTCCGAAGGGGTGGCGATTCGTGGAATACTCTTGAGACACCTCGTTCTACCGGAAGGCTTGGCCGGGACGGCTCACATCATGCGCTTTCTGGGGGAAGAGATCTCCAAGGACACCTATGTCAACATCATGGATCAATATCGCCCGTGCCACAGAGCTTACCTCCACCCGCCGCTCGACCGCAGAATCACTCGCGACGAGTTCGACGAAGCCGTGCGCCTGGCCAAAGCCTGCGGATTGCACCGCCTCTACGAAGAGCGGCCCGCGAGCGCGATCGCCTGGCTGGCGGAGCTGTAATAAACAGAAGTGCGTCAAGGATGTTCTGATTTGACGGCGACCGCTCGGATTTGAGCGATTCGGCAGCTCTTTGTTGCGTCCGCAGCCCGTCGTGCCTGCGGTTTTCGACCAAAGTCCAGGTCTACGGTGACGCGTCTGCCCCCATCGAGCGCAGCAGATCCCGACTTGCCAGGCTGGAAAGCCTCGCTTGATTCCATCGCATGCGCCCCAGGTGTCATCATGGTCATTGGAGCGCCGGACGTCGGGAAGACGACCTGGATTGCTTTTGCCGCCTCACATCTGGCTTCCAGGTCGACCTTGCCCATCGCCATTGTCGACGCCGATATCGGGCAGGCCTCGATCGGGCCACCGGGCACTGTTGGCATGACTCTGATCGAGCATCCGCCCGCCGCAGTCGGGGCGTTTGCACGGTTGCCGTGCCACGCCATGGTCTTCGTGGGTTCTGTTTCTCCCCTGGGCCACCTGCTGCAACTGATCACATCAACGGCCAGGCTCGTCGACACCGCCAAGCGGCAGGGAGCCCAGACGGTTCTTGTCGACACGACCGGCCTTGTAAGCTCCGGGATTGGCTTCCAGCTCAAACTGCGGAAGGTGGAGCTACTCAGGCCGACACATATCGTCGCCATTCAGCGCCACACGGAACTCGAACCACTTCTCACGGTTGTCGGCATGCACCCAGGGT
>JBFKNO010000143.1:0-7239 GCA_041629275.1 Nitrospiraceae bacterium | reverse complement strand
GCCTTCGCTCAAGCTTCGGCGGGCAGGCCTCCTTACAAAGGAGGGGAGGGGAATCTGGGGATCGCGCAGGGTGAATGGATAGACGATGGCCCCGGGCTCAATGCTCGGGGCCATTTTCTTGCAGAATAACAAAGGTGGGCTGCTCGAATCTTTTTCCGTCATTCCTGCAAAAGCAGGAATCCAGGCCCCTCGTCCCTTAGTGGTGGGGCCAGAAGGCACAAGATGGATGCCTGCTTCCGCAGGCATGACAGAGAGGAAACTAGCCCTTATCTTCGAAGTCGAGGGCTGCGGAGTTGATGCAGTAGCGCTCGCCCGTCGGTTGCGGGCCGTCCGGAAACACATGACCCAGGTGCGCGTCGCAGGCGGCGCATTTCACTTCCGTCCGCGCCATGCCGTAGCTGTGATCCGTCTCCTTCTCCAGCGCCTGGGCGTCGATGGGCTGGCAGTAGCTCGGCCAGCCCGTGCCCGAGTCGAACTTGTGGTCGGAGCTGAAAAGGGGGGCCCCGCAGCACACACAGGTGTACGTCCCCTTGCCCTTGTGATCGGCGTACTTGCCCGTAAAGGCGCGCTCCGTTCCTTTCTTCCTGGTGACCTGGTATTGCTCAGGGGTGAGCTGCTTCTGCCAGTCTTCGTCAGCTTTCTTGATTTTCTTTTCCATCCATGTTCCCCCTCATCCTAGCCCTCTCCCCCGAAACGGAGGAGATGGAATAAGACACCCCTTAGTCTATGCGTAGGGAAGGGGGTGGCGCAACCGCTCTGTGAGGTTCGCGGCACGACCCGCTCCCTCTCACCGTGGCCGGCTCGCTCAGGGGGGAAAGGAAACAGTTCATATCCTCTTGCGTGAATCGTTGTGCCCTGCCACAATCGGCTTAGATCACGAGCGACGCGAGCCACCTCTCGATGCCCTATCAACCCATCGAAAATCACGGGCTCATCGGCAACATGCACACGGCCGCCCTCGTCGGGATGGACGGCTCGATCGACTGGCTCTGCCTGCCCCACTTTGACTCTCCCAGCGTCTTCGCCGCCATCCTGGACCACCAGAAGGGCGGGCATTTCAAGATCTCCCCGGTCGACGACAAGGTCCGGTACAAGCAATTCTACTGGCCGGACACGAACGTGCTCGTGACGCGCTTTCTGTCGCCCGACGGTGTCGGCCAGATCATCGACTTCATGCCGGTCGGGGTGGCGGGCGACGGACCCTGCGCGCATATGCTGGTGCGGCGCGTCCAGATGGTGCGCGGCAGCATGGCCTACCGCATGCAGTGCAAGCCGGCCTTCAATTTCGCGCGCGACGAGCACGCCACGCGCGTCCACAAGGAGGGCGCCAGCTTTCACGCCCCCGGCCTGAGCCTGGGCCTGGCCTCCCCGGTCCCGCTCAAGCAGAACGGGGACGGGGTCGCGGCCGAGTTCACGCTGCAGGAGGGGGAGACGGCCGCCTTCGTGCTGCAGACGCTGGCGGAGGGCGAGGCGCGGGTGACCGCCTGCAGCGCGCTCGAGGGGACGGATCTGTTCGAGGAAACGGTCGAGTACTGGCGCGGGTGGCTATCCAAATGCACCTATACCGGCCGCTGGCGCGAGACGGTGTACCGCTCGGCCCTCACGCTGAAGCTGCTCACCTACGAGCCGACCGGCGCGATCGTTGCCGCCCCGACCTGCAGCCTGCCCGAGGGGTTGGGAGGGGAGCGCAACTGGGATTATCGCTACACGTGGATCCGTGATGCCGCCTTCACGCTGTACGGGTTGCTGCGCATCGGGTTCACGAACGAAGCTGCGCGCTTCATGCACTGGATCGAGGCGCGCTGCCGGGAGCTCGAGCCGGACGGGTCGCTGCAGATCATGTACGGCATCGACGGGCGCCACACCCTGACCGAGGAGGAATTGACGCACCTGGAGGGCTATGGGGGGTCGCGCCCCGTCCGCGTGGGGAACGGCGCCTATCATCAGCTACAGCTCGATATTTACGGCGAGCTGATGGATTCCGTCTATCTCTACAACAAGTATGGCTCGCCGATCTCCTACGACCTTTGGGTTCACCTCCGCCAGCTCATCAATTGGGTCTGCGAGCACTGGCACGAGCCGGACGAGGGCATCTGGGAGGTCCGTGGCGGGCGCCAGCACTTCGTCTACTCGAAGCTCATGTGCTGGGTCGCGCTGGATCGCGGCCTGCGCCTGGCCGACAAGCGGTCGTTCCCGACCGATCGCGCCAAATGGCTCAAGGTGCGGGACACGATTTACGAAGAGATCATGGCGAAGGGGTGGAATCCGCAGCTCAAGTCGTTCGTGCAGTCCTACGGCAGCCCCCACCTGGATGCGGCAAACTTGATGATGCCGCTGGTCTTTTTCTTGTCGCCCACGGACCCGCGCATGCTGAGCACGCTCGACGCGATGAACCGGTCACCCGAACAGGGCGGGCTGGTCTCCAACAGCCTGGTGTATCGCTACAACACCGATCATGGGATCGACGGGCTGAGCGGGGAGGAGGGGACCTTCAACATCTGCACGTTTTGGCTCGTGGAGGCCCTCACGCGGGCGGGACGGGACGATCGGAAGCGGCTCCACGATGCGCGCCTGATGTTCGAGCAGATGCTGGGCTACGCGAACCACCTGGGACTCTATGCGGAGGAGACGGGGTTCCACGGGGAGGCGCTCGGGAACTTCCCCCAGGCCTTCACGCACCTGGCGCTGATCAGCGCCGCTTTCAATCTCGATCGAGCATTGGGCAATAAACGGTGAGATCACGGTCGGAAGCGGGAGGCGGTAGGCGGGAGGCGGTAAGATCTAAGACGTCTTTGCTTTTCCCCTCACTCCTTACCCCTCACTCCTCACTTTTTTCTGAAGTGGAGTATCCCCCATTTGAGGTGCCCGGCCTTGCCGCCGTCGACCCAGTGCTGCAGCCCCACCTTCATCCGCTCCAGGTAGCCTTCACTGCAGTTGATCCGGAGGCTGTCGTACTTGGCCTCCACCTCGCTGAGGACCCGGCCATAGTGGGTGCTGAGCTGCGGGGAGAGGTCGATCCACTCCACCTCTTCCAGGCCGAGCCGCGCCGCGAGTTTCCGGTACTTCTCGACCGAGCCCATTGACGTGAGGTGGATCCGATCCAGGATCGGTTTGAGGGCTTTGGGCGGGCAATCCTCGCTTTGCATGATATCGGTCAGGATGAGCTCTCCACCATCCGCGAGCACGCGAGCCACCTCCGAAAAGACGCGCGGCCGTTCGCCGCTGTGCAGGAGGGCGTCCTGAGACCAGACGACATCCACAGAGCGATCCGGCAGGGAGATCTCCTCGAAATTCCCGTCCACCACGTTGATCTGCATGTCCAGGCCGCGCGCCCGGTTGAGGTCCCGGTTGCGCTGGTTCTGGATCTCGCTCAGGTTGAGGCAGATGAGGCAGCAGCCGTATTGCTCCGCGAGATAGCGCGCCGAGCCTCCATAGCCGGACCCGAGATCGAGGACGCGTGACCGGCTATCGATGTTCTTCAGCCGTGACGCCATCAGCTCCACGGTGCGCCGGCTGGCATCGAAGATCGAGTCGGACTCCTTGTCATACAAGCCGATGTGGATGTCCTCCCCGCCCCAGATCGTCGCGTAGAACTGATCCGCATCGTGGCTGTTGTAGTAGTCCTGCGCCTGGGCCACGGTGCCGGAATAGCCCACCGTCACGCGCTTGGTCTTCTTGGGCTCGTTCTTGTAGAGCTTTTCGGCCACGTGTATGAAAAAATCGGGATCATCGACCTTGTGCGTCTCCTGAAAGTCCGCGTAGGTCTGCACCTGCTGGAATCCCACCTCCTGCATAAGGCGGCGCACGTACTCTTTACGGAGGGGGAACATGTTGAGGTGGAACTCGGACTTGTCGGGAAAGCGGTAGCGGAACCGGGCGAGCCCCTCGTCGACGTATTCCGGCTCGGCGCTGACGTTGTCGCCGCAGTAGTAATAAATGTGCTTGGACTTGAAGCCGTCGTCCAAAATACCGTCGTAGTTGCGCTGGTCGAGTACGAGGATGCCGTCGTGGTTGAGCGCGGCGTAAAATTCGGCCAGGGCCTTGCGGCGGTCCTGTTCGGAGAAGAGGTGGGTCAGGGAGTTGCCGAGGCAGATGACGGCGTCGAATTTGTTGTGGATGTCGCGCGCCAGCCATCGCCAGTCCGCCTGGATGGTCCGCATGATGAACCCGTGCCGGCGGGCATTCTCGAACGCCTGGGCCAGCATCTCCGGGCTGCCGTCGGCGCTCACCACCTGGAACCCGGCTTTTAGCAGCTGCACGGAGTGAAACCCCGTTCCCGTGGCGACGTCCAGCACGCGCTTGCAGCCGCGCTCTTTCAGCAACCGGACGAAAAAGCTGCCTTCGCTCGTCGCGCGGGCGTCCCAGTCGATCAGCTCGTCCCATTTCCGGACGAAGCTGTGGACGTATTCTTCCTTGTAGAGGTCCGTGCGTCGCCGCGCGATCGGATTGGCCCCATAGTCCTGTTTACTGGCCATGCGCACCTTTCCTAGGCTAGAGTGAGCAATGATTGCGTATGCAAGCGTACTGAGGGTGGGAAACCCGGTCGGATGGGCGTCTTCGAGGACTCCCCCACTGTCAACTGGCAGTTTAACGCGTTCCATCCCGGATCGCAAGGTTAAGCGCGTTCTGTATGTTGAGGGTCGAGACGTAAACGACGCTATATGTTGGTGCAGCGCCAGGTGTGGAGGTATTGACTGAGCCTGCCACGGCTGACAACAGTCTTCAAGATCTCGGCCGTCCTGGCCGGCGCCTTCCTGCTCTTCGGTGCCCTCGCGCCGGGCATGCTGGCCGAGGGGGCCAAGCATGTCCAAGGTTTCCTGCTCGACACCTTCGGCTGGTTCTACCTGACCTCCGTGGCGGGGTTTCTCCTCTGTGCGGTCTCCCTCATCTTTTCGCGGTTCGGGCACATCCGCTTGGGGCGGGACGGGGACAAGCCGGAGTACCGCCTGCTGACCTGGTTCGCGATGCTCTTCTGCGCCGGGATGGGCATCGGGCTCGTCTTCTGGGGCGTGGCCGAACCAACCCTTCATTACTATGATCCGCCGTCGGGACCCGCTCAGACGGCCGAGTCGGCGCGGCTGGCCCTGCGCTACGCCTTCTTTCACTGGGGGTTTCATCCCTGGGCCATCTACACGATGGTCGGGCTGGCCCTGGCCTACCTGCAGTTTCGCAAACAGACCCCCGGTCTCATCAGCGAGAGTTGCCGCCCGCTGCTGGGAACGTGGGTCGACGGACCCACCGGCTGCGCGATCGACACGATGGCGGTCTTCGCGACCGTCTTCGGCGTCGCCACGTCCTTGGGATTCGGTGCCATGCAGATCAGCGGAGGGCTCTCGTACCTCTTGGGGACCCCCAACAGCATCGGCACCCACCTCATCCTCATCGCGGTTGTGACGGTCCTGTTCATGATCTCGGCGCAAACCGGCCTCCAGCGTGGGATCAAGTATCTCAGCAACATCAATGTTGTCCTGGCCCTGTCGCTCCTGGGCTTCTTGTTCATTCTCGGGCCGACCAAGTTCCTCATGAGCGTCTACCTGTCCACGCTCGGAAACTATCTGTCCGAGCTGCCGCGGATGAGCCTCCAGCTCGCCCCCTTCGGGAATCAGCAGTGGATTCAGGATTGGACCTTGTTCTACTGGGCGTGGTGGATCGCCTGGGCTCCCTTCGTGGGCACCTTCATCGCCCGCATCTCGAAGGGGCGGACGGTGCGGGAGTTCGTCCTGGGCGTCATGCTCGTGCCGACGCTCTTTTGCGGGCTGTGGTTCTCGGTGTTCGGCGGCACGGCCATCTCGTTGGAGATGACCGGGGATGTGAGCATCAAACAGATCATCGACACGAAAGGGATGGGCAAGGAGGTCGCGCTCTTTTCCCTGCTCGACCACTTTCCGCTCGGGACGCTCATGTCCACGCTCGCGATTTTCCTGATCGCGATCTTCTTCATCACCTCGGCCGATTCCGCCACCTTCGTGCTCGGGACCTTTACGACGCGCGGAGAGCTGAATCCGCCACATCACATCAAATTCGTCTGGGGCGTCGTGCAGTCGGCCGCCGCCGCCGTCTTACTCCTGTCCGGCGGGCTCAAGGGTCTGCAGACCGCCGCGATCATCGTCGCCTTTCCCTTCGCCATGGTGATGATCCTGATGGTCGTCTCGTTGTTTCGATCCTTCCAAAAAGAAATCAAGGCGGAAACGAAAGCGCGGTAGCGCGCTCACGGCAGCGAGGTGTCGCAGCCGGCGCAACGCTGCGGAGGAGGCTCCTCGGCGCGGGTCGGCCCTTCCTCCTGTATGGGCTGGGCCGAGGGTTGAGCGACAAAAAACAGCCGTGCCCACCAGGCCGAGGGGTAGCGCGTCACGAGCCTTGGGGCGAGCAGAAAGACCGCCACCATCGCCGCCCCGGCGAAGATGAGGGGAAGCCGGGTCGAGACGAGACTGCTGCCGAAATAGACCAGCGCAAATGTCGGCGGGATCATGCCCACGAAGGTCGCCAGGGCGAAGGCCGCCAGAGACATGTTGGTGAGCCCCGCGCCATAGCTGATGACGTCGAAGGAGAAGACCGGCACCAGGCGGGAGACGAGGACCAGGATCATCAGATGGTGGTCCGAACAGCGCTCACAGAACGACACCTCGCGGCGGAGCAGCCGCGAGATCAGCTCGCGGCCCAGGGCACGGCCGATGAGAAAGCTGAGCACCGCGCCGATCTGGGCCCCGATGACGGCATAGGTCGTCCCCAGCCACGGCCCGAACGTCGCCCCGGCCGCCAGGTCGAGGGGCAGGCTCGGAATGGGGCTCACGACCACGGCGGCCGCCATGATCCCGATGAACACCAACGGGGCCAGCGGCCCCGTTCCCTGCAGCATGTCGGCCAGGCGGGCCGGAGCAAGGTATCGCTCGAAGTCGATGAAAAAGCCGAGCGAAGTGAACCCGGCGATCGCGAGGATGACGCCGGCGACGCCGAGCCAGCGCTTGGTGGCGGGGGAAAGGGGCATAGTAAGAAATCGTTCCAGGTTCCATGTTCCAAGTTCCAGGTGTCGGAGAGTTTCTTTACGTGGAACCTGAACCTTGGAACCTGGAACGATTCTTTTTCCGATTACGCGGGGACGAATTTCAGCGCGGCGGAGTTGATGCAATAGCGAAGGCCGGTCGGTGGCGGGCCATCCTTGAAGATATGCCCGAGATGCCCACCGCAGCGCGCACAGTGGACCTCCGTCCGCGGGAAGATCAGCTTGTAATCGGTCTTGGT
>JBFKNO010000142.1:0-7252 GCA_041629275.1 Nitrospiraceae bacterium | reverse complement strand
ATTCGCGAAACGCGCTACGTGGACTACGCGAAATAAGGAAAGATCAGAAGCAAAATCCGGGAGCCCGTCCGACGGACGTAGCTGCCGCATCTTATGCGGCCACATTCGGCTCCTTGGCACCATAAGATGGTGCAGCTACAAATGGCACCATGAGATGGTGCAGCTACAAGATGATGTTTGAAAAATGCTGTTGTTCAGCGTTTCGGACAGGCTTTTAGGAAGAATGAAGCGGGGAAAAACGATATGAAGGTCCTGTTCATCGGCGATATCATGGGGGAGCCGGGGCGTCGCATCATCAACAAGCTCATGCCCAAGATGGTGGCCGACCATCAGATCGACCTGGTGATCGGCAACGGCGAGAACGCGGCGGGGGGGTTCGGCATCACGCCCGATCTCGCCTCCGAGCTCTTCGAGATGGGCATCGCGGTCCTGACGCTCGGGAATCACGCGTGGGACAAGAAGGAGATCGTCGACCACATTCAGCACGAGCCGCGTTTGCTCCGTCCGGCGAATTACCCCAAGGGGGTGCCCGGGAGCGGCAGCCTCGTCACCGAGACGGCGGGCGGGGAGCGCGTGGCCGTGATTCAGCTCATGGGGCGCGTGTTCATGCCCACCCTCGATTGCCCCTTCCAGACGGCGAAGCGGGAGCTTGCGGAGCTGAAGAAGCAGACGTCGGCGGTCATCGTCGACATGCACGCGGAGGCCACGTCCGAAAAGATGGCCATGGGGCATTTTCTGGACGGGCAGGTGACCGCCGTCCTCGGGACCCATACGCATGTCCAGACGGCGGACGAGCAGATCCTCGCCAACGGGACGGCCTATATCACGGACATCGGCATGACCGGTCCTCTGCATTCGGTGATCGGGATCAAGAAGGAACTGGCCATCGAAAAATTTCTGACGCACATGCCGCGGCGATTCGAGGTCGCCTCCGGGCCCGCGGTGTTCTGTGCGGTTCTCATCGAGCTGGACGCCGCGCTCGGCAAGGCGGTGTCGATCCAGCGCATTCGAGTCATCGACTGAAGACGGGCGGGAACCCGTTCCCGTGTCTCTCCCCACGATGCCTCTGGGCGGCCCTCCTCAACGCGTGCTCACGGTCTCGGAGCTGACTCTGATGGTGCGGGACCGTCTGGAGCACCAGTTCTCCGAGGTGTGGGTGGAAGGCGAGGTGTCGAATTTGCGGACACCCGCTTCCGGCCACGTATACTTGACGCTGAAGGACTCGTGGAGCCAGATTCGCGCCGTGATCTTCCGGGCCGCGGCGCAACGCGTCAAGTTCGAGCTGCGCGAGGGGCTCCAGATGCTGGTCCGCGGTCGCCTCACGGTGTACGAACCCCGCGGCGAATACCAGATCGTGCTCGACTACCTGGAGCCGAAGGGCGTGGGGGCGCTCCAGCTCAGGTTCGAGCAGCTCAAGGAAAAGCTCCAGCGGGAGGGATTGTTCGACGCGGCGCGGAAGCGGCCCGTCCCGCTCCTGCCGCGCCGTGTCGGCGTCGTCACCTCGCTCACCGGAGCCGCCGTCCGGGACATGGTCACCATCATCCGGCGGCGCTGTCCGATCGTCGAGATCCTCGTGCACCCCGTCAGCGTGCAGGGCGATGCGGCGGCCTCGGAGATCGCCAGGGGCATCACCGACCTGGCCGCTTGGGGGGACGTGGACGTGATGATCGTCGGGCGCGGGGGCGGCTCGTGGGAGGATTTGTGGTGCTTCAACGAAGAAGTGGTCGTGCGCGCCATTGCGGCGTCGACAGTTCCCGTCGTGTCCGCAGTCGGACATGAGACCGACTACACCCTGGCCGACTTCGCCGCCGATCTCAGGGCGCCGACCCCCTCCGCGGCGGCCGAAGTCGTCGTGCCCGTCATGGACGAATTGCGGAGAATGCTCCTCGAGTCCATGCTCCGCCAGCAGCGCGCGGTCGGAGGACGCGTGGGGCTGCTGCGGCACCGGGTCGAGTCCTTGCGCAGGCACCTGCCGCTGGTACGCGTGCGTCTGCTCCGCAACGCGCAGCGGGTGGATGACCTCCGCAGCGACCTGGCGCGCACGCTCCACAGTCGGCTCGGTGCGCTCCGCCATCGCCTGAACGGGCATCGTCAGGTTCTGGGCACGCTGAATCCGCTCGCGAGGATTCGAGGCGCGGCGGTCCTGGCGCAGCAGATAGCCAAGCGTTTGGAGCAGGGCATGCTCAACGTGCTGGTACGGAAGCGGGAGCTGACGCGCGCTTGCGCAGGGCTCCTCGACAGCCTGAGCCCGTTGGCGATTCTGGGACGGGGATACAGCATCGTGCACCACCTCCCGTCCGGCACGATCATCCGCGATGCCGCCGAGGTGGCGGTGCACGACGAGGTTAGGGCCAGATTGGCCAAAGGCGAGCTCCGTTGTCGTGTCACGGACGTCAAGCATGAGACGTGATCCCTTGACCCCAACAGGTTGAACGGTATAATAGCCGCAGCGCCTGTTGGCTGGAGAGATCGAACATGACGAGCTTCCCATCATGCATAGCGTCGCCGGTCACCGGCCGTGGCGGGCCCGGGTATCGCGGGAGAGAGCCGTGGCGACGTTGAAGTTCGAGGATGCCATGTCGCGCTTGGAGACCATTGTCTCGGAGCTGGAGAAAGGTGACCTCCCGCTGGACGAGTCGTTGAAGATTTTCGAGGAAGGCATCCGCCTCTCGAAATCCTGCCTGAAAATACTTGACGAAACCGAGCGGAAAGTCGAAATTCTCGTACAGGAGAAGGAGGGGAAGAAGCAATTACGAGCCCTCACGCTTGAAGAAGGGCCGGCGAACGAGTCGAGCGCTTCGGACTAGTCCTTTTCTTTCCACTTCCCTCCATCGTTGCCACACCCCATGCCAAGCAAAACCTCCCGCGCCCGCGAACGCCTGGACCGAGCCCTCGTGGCTCGCGGCTTCGCCGAGACGCGCGAGCAGGCCAGCCGTCTGATCCTGGCGGGAGTCGTGCGAGTGGATGGCGCGCCTGCCGACAAGCAGGCCAAGCTGGTCGGTCCCGACGCGGCGATCGAGGTGCGCGGCCGCCCGTTCCCCTTCGTCAGTCGGGGAGGGGCCAAGCTCGCGGCGGCGCTGGACGCCTTCGGCATCGACCCCTCGGGGCTGGTGGCCATGGACGTCGGCGCGTCCACCGGCGGATTCACGGATTGCTTGCTGCAGCGCGGAGCGGGGGTCGTGTACGCCGTGGACGTCGGCTATGGCCAGCTCGACTGGCGGCTCCGGAAGGATCCGCGGGTCGTCGTGCGCGAGCGCCAGAACATACGGTATCTGCCAACCGATGCGGTGCCGGACCCCATCGACCTCGCGGTCATCGATGTCTCCTTTATCTCCTTGACGCTGGTCCTGCCCGCGCTGCTCCGCTTTCTGGCTCCAACGGCCACGGTCGTGGCGTTGGTGAAGCCGCAGTTCGAGGTCGGTCGCGGGCAGGTCGGCCGCGGCGGGATCGTGCGGCACGAGGGCCTTCGACGTGCCGCAGCCGAGAAAGTCACCACGTGCGCGGCGGAGCTCGGCTTCACTCCGCTCGGTACGCTCGACTCTCCCGTGCCCGGCCAGAAGGGCAATCGCGAAATCCTCGTCGGTCTCAGGCGATCAGCCACGCTCGACGACGAACGCCATGGCTGAGCCCTGCGCGCAACGGCCCCGGCGTCTTTCCGTGGTCGTGCGTGTTCACGAGCTCGTTTCGAAGAGGTCCTGACCTTTCGTGAAAGTTCTCGTTACAGGCGGTGCCGGCTTCATCGGGTCGCACCTCGTCGATCGGCTGATCATGGAGGGTCACGAGGTGGCCGTCGTGGACAACCTGTCGACGGGCAAGCGCAAGAACGTGAACCGGCGCGCGAAGCTCCACAAAGTGGACATCCAGAGCGCCCGGATCCAGCGGGTGTTTCGGAACGAACGTCCATCGGTGGTGATGCACCTGGCCGCCCAAATGGACGTGCGTCGCTCGGTGAAGGATCCGGTCTTCGACGCGCAGGTCAACATCCTCGGTACCCTCAACCTGCTGGAGCAGGCCTTCAACCACGGAACCAGGAAGGTGGTGTTCGCCTCCTCGGGCGGCGCGATTTACGGGGAGCAAGAGGTCTTCCCGGCGCCCGAAACGCACCCGGTGCGTCCGGTCTCCCCCTACGGCATCAGCAAGCTGTGCGGCGAGCATTATCTGTCCTACTATCAGCGGATGAGCGGCATGCAGGTCGTGAGCATGCGCTACGGCAACGTCTACGGGCCACGACAAGACCCCAACGGCGAGGCCGGCGTCGTCGCCATCTTCATCCAGAGGATGCTGAGCGGTGAGCAGCCCGTCATCAACGGAAACGGCCGCCAGACCCGGGACTTCGTCTACGTCGACGACGTGGTGGATGCGAACCTCGCGGTGATGGGGCAGGGGATTCAGGGTGTCTACAATGTGGGGACGGGCACGGAGACCACCGTCAACCAGCTCTTTGCCATGTTGCAGGAGCTGACGGGGTCATCGTGCCGGGAGCTGCACGGACCCATCCGGAAGGGCGAGCAGATTCGAAGCGTCGTCGATCCGATGCGCGTCCGCAAGGACCTTGGGTGGGAGCCGAAGGTGCCGTTGAAAGAAGGGTTGAAGCGGACAGTCGAATTCTTCCGCGGCTGACTGTCGGAAGCTGCTCGGGCCGACGCGGCGGTCTAGCGGTAACGTGGGACAGCCGGATCGACCTGCACCGACCAGGCGTCGATGCCCCCGACAAGGTTTTTCACGACGGGGAACCCTTGCTGGAGGAGAAACTGCATGGCGTCGGCGCTCCGCATGCCGTGGTGGCAATACGCGATGATCTCGGCACCCTTGTCCAGCTTGTCCATGGACTGCGGGAGCGTCCCCAAGGGAATGAGCGTCGAGCCCTCGATCTTGGCGAGCGAATGCTCCCAGGGCTCGCGCACGTCCAGCAGCACCAGCTGCTCTCCTTTATCGAGACGGTCTTTCAATTCTTTCGGCGTGATTGCAAAGCTCATAATAGCGCCTCCATCAAGGGTGGCATGATATGACAGGCGTTCAAACCCTGTCAATGTCGAGCCCCACGGCATCAGCCTACTCCGCCGGAATAGCACCGGCTGCGAGAGCCAGGCAGCCGAGGCGCTGCTAAGAGCTTCCACCTTCGCCAAGGCTTCCGCCTCCGCCAAGGCTTCGGCGGACAAGTCGGCGGACAAGCCGGTGGACAAGTCGGTGGAACCCGCCGAATCTTCAGCGAAGGTGGGTGGAGGCTGATCAGGGCGGCTCCGGTCGTGCCGGGCTGCCTGCGCGGGGAAAACCATGGCAGAGATTGTGGTCTTCGTCACGACGGCCTCCGAGGAAGAGGCCTCCAAGATCGCTCGCGAGCTGGTGCAACAGGGCCTCATTGCCTGTGCGAACATCGTCCGCGAGGTCCGCTCGGTCTTCAGCTGGGAAGGCAAGGTGGTCGACGAACAGGAAGCCTTGATGATCCTGAAGTCCCATACCGACCGGTTTGATGAATTATCAAATAGAATCAAAGCGTTACACAGCTATTCGGTGCCTGAGATCATCGCAATTCCCGTCAGCCACGGACTTCCTGAATATTTACAATGGGTTCGGAGCACGACGGGGTCAGGCCACTCCGACCCCCGATAGGCGCAGGAATTCAAGCCATTGCAATGAGAAAGGAAAATCAATTGACGTCTTGCGCGAGGTTGGGTAAGCTCCGAACTAGACTGCGCCAGGAGGCGTGGTCTGCTCACTCGTTATTGGTGTAGTCAGGCAATGGGTGGAACCTGATGACGCCGAGTCAGGCGAACGACGCGTACACAATCGTAATTTTCCGGGGGGCCACGTCCAAGCCTCTGCGGATCAATATCCCCAAGGGAATTCTCAAGAAAGCTCTCATCGCCGCCCTCATTCTCTTCGTCGCCGACATCGCGGTGATCTCCCACTACGTCGTCCGCACCAACGAGGTCTTCGAGCTCCGCTCCCTTCGCACGGAAGTATTGAGCGCGCGCCAGCAGATCGAGGCGTTTTCCGACGCCGTCGAGGGGCTCAAGCGCCGCACGCTCTCGATGAAGGAAATGAACCAGCGGATGCGCGTGATGCTGGGCATCGAGGTCGACCAGCCGGAAGGCGATCTCCTCAATGGCCAGGGCGGTGAAGAGACACCGATCGAGGACGGGCTCCTGACCGACCACCCCCCTTCCCTGACACGCCCGCAACCCACCCCGGTCGACGCCGAGCCCCCCACAGAGCCCCTGACCAGACTGGCGCCCGGCGAGCCCTATACGTCCACCGCCGCGCGGGCGCTGGAGCGCCACGTGGAAAGGGAGATTGCGTGGCTGGAGGGGCAAATTGGTGTGCAGGAAGATGCCACGCGGCTGCTCCTGGCCGAGGCGGAGAAGAAGTCCGCACAGTGGAAGGCGACCCCGTCGATCTGGCCGGTGAAGGGCTGGGTCACGTCTGGCTTTGGGCCTCGGGTCTCTCCGTTCACCGGAAGACCGGCCCTGCACGACGGGCTGGACATCGGAGCGTCGCCCGAGACGCCGGTCCGCGCGCCGGCGAACGGCCGGGTCACCGCGATTGGCTACGACTCGAAGCTGGGGAACATCGTGCGGCTGGACCACGGCTACGGACTGCAAACACTCTACGGCCATATGGCCAAGTATGTCGTCAAGAACGGGCAGCGCGTCAGGCGTGGCGATGTGATCGGCCTGGTCGGCAGCACGGGGCTCAGCACTGGTCCGCATCTGCACTACATGGTGAAGGTGAAGGGGCGGCCCGTGAACCCACGCAAGTACATCCTCGAGTAATCCCGCCTTCCTCCGTTTGCAGCCTCGTTGCTCCTCTGCCAGAGCGCTTCCTCTATCGACTGTAGAGCCCGCGGGTCCTGTCGCGGCGCCAGCCCGGCCGTGCTCGCTCCACCCGCCTTCGCTGCAGCTCGGACAGGCAGGCACGTTCCGCGTCCGATGGGGTCCCGGCGAAGGCGGGGCCCGTGCGCTGCGCGCGGCCGGGCGCCCGTTCGCCGCGCCACCCGCGGGCTCTGGGAATATCACTCTAAGAACATTTCCAGAACGGAGTTGTCCCTCACGCTGTGTCAACGTCGGTCCTACAGTCGTGAATTTCCCGGTCCTGTAAAGGACAGGCGTTGTGTCGTCGCGCGCCGACGGGGTATAGAATAGGGAGGCACGCAGAGTCCTGCCACCCCGTGCCTTCGTCGAATCATGAGCACGCAGACACCCCGCCCTATCATCGAGGTCGGCGAAGAGCTCGGGCTGCTTACCGACGAGCT